>DASWAC010000392.1:0-5726 GCA_036391335.1 Ktedonobacterales bacterium | reverse complement strand
GGTGGCTCAGGCATTCCTGGCCCTGGGCGCCCTCGTCTATCTCTACCTCACCATGGGCATGATCTCATCCCATGCCTGGGCCAGCTTCACGCTCACGCCGGAGCGCCTCTGGCGCGCTGTGCCGCTCTTCGTGCTGCTCATGCCCTTCTTTGCGGGGGGCGAGCTGCTCTTCGCACGATTCGAGCCGTCGCGGCCATGGCTGGGAACACTCTCGCGATTGGGACTGGTTGCGCTCATCGTGGCGGCGCTCGAGACGCTCATCAGACTCGACCCAGACCGATTCGGCTTCATCGCCCTGCTGCTGATCGTCATCGCCATCTTTTTGCTGCTCTTCGTCGCGATCGACTGGCTCGCCCGGCGCGCGCTGGGGCGTCCAGGCGTGTTCATGGCGCTCGCGCAGCCGCTCTTCCTGGCCTGGGCCGTGGCGGCGACCTTCCCGCTCGTGCGCTAGCACGAAAGCCTATCTCGGCCCCAACCCTCTCGACGCAGGCTTGTTGTCCATAGTAGAATGAGCAGCAGGCGGTGATCCACAGGCCGACCACTACCGGTGGGAGAATGGGCGTCTCGTCAGGGGGTCGAGTTGGGCAGGGGAAGTCGGGGGAGGCCAGCGACCGCCTGGCTGCTGGCGTCGGCGATGGCGCTCATGCTGCTCGCTGTGTTGCCACAGATCACCTCCGCACGCTCCGCTGTGGGCGCTCGGCACGCCGATCTCACCCACTATGGGGTTGCCAAAGCCACCTTCCAGACCGCGACCGATGCAGCCGCCTGGCCGCAAAAATCTGGTGACTGGTGTGGCATCGCCACTGTCGCCGCGATCGCGGCCTATCGAGGCAGCAGCGTGACCCAGGCGGGCATCGCAGACTACCTCAACAGCGGCGGCGCGGTCAGCGCGTTCGGCTCGCCGTCACATGCGTCGGGCTATTGGGGACCTGGATTCCAGGCGGATATCTCACGGGACTATGGCACCGACCCCCGCGCACTGGCACAGGCCATGGGCGCCGAGGCGGGCGGGAACCCGCACATGCGCGTGGTGACCAATGGCCGTTGGGTCGCCACCTGGCTCATCGTCGCCGATGTCATCCGCAATGGGCCGGTCACCGTGTTCGTGGATGCCGGCCTCCACTCCGTCGTGGTTTCTGGAGTGAATGCCTGGGGGAATCCACTCGACAACCTCAATAACATCAGCTCGCTAGAGGTGTGGGATCCTGGCGCGGAGCTCGGGGGCACATCTGGGGTGCAGGCCGCGCGCGAGGTGGATGTCTCGCTGAGCAGCTGGCTCTATAGCATGAGCTATCTCGGCTCGCGCTACGACAACAACTGGTTTGGTGGTTACACCTATGATCCCGACCCCGCGGTCGGACCCTACACCTATGACCCGGCTGCCGGCAATCCGCACCACCTGTGGGTCGGCAACTTCGTCTATATCGCACCGTACGGTCCGGGGGTCTCGGCAGATTGGGCCATCAATCAAGATGGCGCACTGATCCGTGGCGCGCATGACGAGGTGCCGTCGGGATATTCGGGCGCCTCAGTTCCCCTGTGGATTCCACCGCCGCCAACGCCCACACCCCTGCCGACCGCGACGCCTACCCCGACGCCACGCCCGACGCCCACTGTGCATCCGCCTCAAGAGCCGCCCGACCTCATCTTCCCGACACCGACCCCGGTGATCCCTCGAAATGAGCGAGGCCTGCCGTTTGCGATGCCGAGCTGCACCAGCGCCAGTTGCACCAATCTCAAAGTGCTGGGGGGATACTCCACCGGCGGGATGCTGATGCTCATCGGGGTGGTTGGCCTGGTGGGAACCTGGCGATCGCGGCGTGGGGAACGGAGGCGCGGCAGGTGGGGGCGTGTCAGGTGGAGACGTGGCGGCTAGGGCTGCGTGAGACTGCGCTGGAGCTCGAAGAGTCCGCCGGCAAAGGCGCACAGCGCGAGCGCACCCAGTGCGAGCGCGATGTAGCTCACCCAGAGCCCGGCCAGAGCCAGCCCTCGACCCTGCACGGCGCCATCCGAGCGCTTGATGCGTGCGAGCGCGCGGTGGCCCGCGATGATGCTGACGAGCTGGCCAAGCACCGGCAAGAGGTTGAGGCCCAGCAGCGCGAAGACCAGCGAGACGATCGCCGAAGCCGCGATGGTGGGCGCAAAGGGGTCCACCAGCTCGGTGGCCATCATCTGGTCAGGCTGCGACGCGAGCTGGCGCGAGGGAAGCGATTGCTGGCGGCCACCGCTCCCCTGAGTCGGGTAGGGCACATGGTCAGGTGTGCGCATTGGGATTGCTATTGAGTCGGGGTCGCGCTAGAGCTAATGAGCGCGATCGCAATGATGGCGCATATTAGCAGCAACCCCAGCGCGAGTGCGCCATAGCCGATCACGAGCCCGGCAATGGCCATGCCTCGTCCCTCGAGCTGGCCATTCGAGTTCTTGATCTCGTTGAGGCTGAGGTGACCAAAGATGATCCCCAGGATGCTCCCGATGAGGGGAAGAACGGCGACTAGCCCAAGGATAGACAAGACCAGGCTTGCGATGGCATAGCCGCTGTTACCCGCCGGCATCGGACCTGCCGCTGGCGCATAGGAGCCATAATAGGGTTGTGGCGCGGCATAGCCGCCCGCAGGCGGAGCATACGCGGGGGGAGGAGGCGAATAGGTGGGCGGCGCATCCACTGGAGGCGGAGCGTATGTCTCGCCACCATATGGGCTGGGCTGGGGGCTGCCAAGTGGCCGCGAGGGATCATAGCCACCCGGCGACTCTGGCGATGGTGGCATGTAATCGCTTGACATAGTTCCTCGTTTCATCACTAGGACACATCGTCTGCCGAAGAATACGATATACCATGCCTTCGAGTGGCATGGTGAGCGTGTCTCTCCGCGCACCCATCGCGTGCGCGCCTGGATGCGAGGCCATTATATCAAGGAAGCGCGCATCGTGGCGCGTTGACACTGGATTCAGCGGCTGGGCTGTAGCCGCTCTCTCAACAGAAGGACGTACCTCTTGATGTTCTCACGATCCCGCGCCTGGGCTGGCGCACGAGGGCTGGCCGCCACTCTCGCCCTGGCCGTCTCTCTGGTCGCGCTGTCGTCGCCCGCGTCGGCTGGTCCACGGCCACCAGGGGGCGCGCTCGCCGACCCGGTGGTGCGAGCGGTGGATGTCGCGGAGCCTGCGGTGGTGCGTATCGCCACCCTCTATCAAGGCACGATCACCTTGCGGCTGTGCGGCGTGTCGGTCACGTTACCTGAGGCGGGCCTTCCCTACACGGTGGGCGCGCTCGGCTCCGGCGCCTTCATCAGCGCGCATGGCGATGTGCTCACCGCGGAACATGTCGTGGACGTTCCTCCACAAGATCTCGAGCAGGCCATCTTCCAGAATAGCCGTGCCGCCGCCGACATTGCCGCAGTGGTCAACAGCGCGCCATGCCTTAGGCTTACCGCGCCACTCACTCCAGACGATGTCACAGCGGGGGCCCTCCCCGCGCTCGGCATTGCTACCGCCACGCAGTTCGGTGACCCTTCCATTCAAGTCTGGCGCGGCACCGGCTTCATGGGCGTGAGTGCCGCCGGCCCAGATTCCAATAGCCTCTCGCAGGCGCTCTTCGATGCCCCTCATCAGACCGCGAGTGTGGAGGTGAGCAGCGTCTTCCAGCAAGACGACGTGGCCATTCTTCACGTGGGCCTCGACGACACGCCAAGCATCCAGCTCGATCAGGCGACCAGTGTCGCGCCACAAGATCACCTCACCATCATCGGCTTTCCCGGCAATGGCGACCTCGATCCACTGCTGGGCGGCGGACTATCCGATAACTTGCTCACGCCGTCGGTGAATATCGTGAATGTGAGTGCGATCAAGCACAACCGGAATGGCTCATTGCTCATTCAGGTGGGTGGCAATGTCGAGCATGGCGACAGCGGTGGCCCGGCGCTCGACAGCGAAGGGCGCATCGTCGGCATCGTCAGCTTTGGTGGGCCAGATTCACGCGGTGAGACGGCCTTCTTGCGGTCGAGTGACAGCGTGCAGGCACTCATCACACGCGGCTCACTCGATACGCGGCCGGGCCAGTTCCAGCAGAAGTGGGCGCATGCCTTTGGGGTCTATGCCGCGTCCTATGCCGGGCACTGGCACGCCGCCGCGGCTGAGCTCGACGCACTGGCCGGCCAGTACCCCGACTTCCAGGCGATCGGGCCCTATCGCGTCTTTGCCGACACGGCGGCCAGTCACGAGACGGCGACCACGGCCACCCAAGTCCTCTCGCTGCCCATCCTGCTAGCTGCGGCAGGAGTCGTGGTGGTGGTGCTGGTCGTGTTGAGCATCGTGGCTGTGGCCCGCGCCCGCTCACGGCGCAAAGCGCGACAGCGTGCGGTGGCAGAAGCGGCGACGCCGCCCACGCCTGCCGTCCCGGTGTAGCCTTGCGTGCCAGGTCTCGACTCCGCTACCGTTCATTACGAGCGAGCACGATGCTCACAGAGTGACTGCGGAGAGCGAGCGGAATGTGATGCATGCATGGCGGGCTCAGATATTCTCGGTGGGATTCGTCTTGGCGCTGCTAGTGAGCCTGGCGGCGTGTGGCGGGCAGAGTTTGGCCACGACGCCGCATCCCACCGCGACGGCCACCCACAGACCCTCGGTGACCTATGTGGCCATCGGGGCGAGTGACGCGGTCGGTGTGGGGGCGACAGACCCGAATACGCAGGGATATGTGCCCGTGCTCATCTCGCGCCTGCCAGCCGACGCCAGCGCGCTAAACCTTGGCATCTCTGGGGCGAAGATCAGTGACTCGCTCACGCGTGAGCTGCCTCAGGCTGAGGCGGCGCATCCCACCCTGGTGACGGTGTGGATGGTGGGCAATGATTTCCGCTCATGCACTGCGCTGGATGGCTATCTCGCCGATCTGAACACGCTGCTCGACGGACTCAAGCCAACGCATGCGCAGGTCTTCGTCGCGAACCTGCCCGACATGAGTGCGTTGCCAGCGATGCGCCCAGGCTCGCAGGGGTTGGGCCAGTGTCACGAGCAAGAGACGGCCACGCAAGTGCGGCAGGATGCCCAGGCGTGGAACGTGAAGATCGATGCCGCGGTGACAGGCCACGGCTTCACGGTGGTTGATCTCTTCACCAGTGAGCTCGTGCAGCGGTCAGACTACATCTCGGGCGATGGCTTCCACCCGTCATCATTGGGCTACGCGCGCCTTGCCGACCTCTTCTGGGGAGCTATCCAGGCGAGACATGCGATTGCCACGGCCACAGCAACCGTGACCTGAGTCATAGCATCCGTCGCGTGTGGTGGCTCATACTGGGCGGCAGGACGATAGGTGCGCTCGTGGTGAGCGCCGTCAAGCGAGGAGCCCTGCCATGAGCTGCGATGATGAGCTGTTGCGTGAGTGCTTTGTCGGGCATGGGACGATCATCGCAGGCATGTCGCTGGGACGGCTGGCCGAGGCAGCGTATCCCGAGGCCGAGCACGCCCTGGCAAGTGCGCTCCCTCACCATGAGGCGCCCTGTGCCATGGCGGGTCATGCGCGGGCGCTATCCGTCGTGCGGGCGCGCTCGTCGTGCTCGAATTCCAGCAGGCGCACGAGCTGACGGTGATTCGGCGCCGCCTGCCATCGCTGCCGCTGGACGAGGGAGATGGCGCTGTGCGCGTCATAGCCCTGCGCCACCAGCACTGCCGCCGTCAGCAGCACGCTGCGGCCCACGCCATGCTCGCAGTGGATGAGCACCTTCCGCCCGTCTGCC
>DASWAC010000391.1:0-1726 GCA_036391335.1 Ktedonobacterales bacterium | reverse complement strand
GAGCCGACATAGAGCACGATCACACGTCCCCGCTTGAACCAATGTGGCGGCGCTATCCAGTCCACCGCGATGGCGCGCCTGGTCGGACCGATGCCAGAGCTCATCTGTGTGCCGTCGGCGGAGATGCCTCTGGCGTCCAGGTCAGCCTGCGCGATGAAGGTATAGTCATAGACGCTGACGGCGCTGCCATTGATCAGCAGCCCATGTGGGGCGCCGCTGACCAGTGGCGAGGCGCGCTGGTCTGGGGTTACCTGGACGCTCACCTCTGCGCCAGCTGCGCGCACGGCAGCTTGCAGTTCGGGAAAGGTCATGCCTCGCAGCTGGGTGAAGAGCGCCCCCGCGACCAGCACAAGCAACAGACCGCCAATGAGAATGACGACACGCGCGCGGGTGGCGAGCCTTTTCACTACGATATTCCCCTTGGTGAGTGGCTTCAGCGGTGATGTCCTTCGCAGCTCAGACGCCCTCCCAACGGGATTGGTTCCCACGCGAGCCCAAGCTGTCACATCGGCTCGATGCCAAGCTCGCTCACACTCCCTCGCACCACGACCTCGAAGCGGTTCGCCATGTCCGCTGCGCCGGGAGTCTGGAGCTTGATGTGCCCGGTGAACGCGTCGTAGCTCTGCCTGCCAAAGCGCAGCTTATAGGCGTTGCCCTGCACCTGCAGGGTTACGGCCACGTCGGGCGGGTGCAAGATGGCCATGCGGCTGACGTTGCCGCGAGACTCCAGGCGGACCACGCCGTGTGGCTGGCCCAGCAGCACTTTCGCGCGATCAATGCTGCCACTCGCCAGGAAGGACTTCACGTGAAGCTGCCGGAAATCGAGCGCGGCCTGCGAGATGTTGCCACGGGAGCTGATCTGCCAGGGAATCTCGCTGTTGAGGGTGAGTGACGAGCCACTCTGCGCGCCCAGCCACGACTGCCAGCCGAGCTGCACGCTCACATGGCCGCCGCGCACCCGCACATTGGGCCGTGAGCCGCCGGTGGCGTCAGCGCGATAGAGCAGCCCCGGAAGCGGCGCGCCCACGACGGTGGCTCCATTGATGCCCGACAGGAAATCCACCTGACCCTCGGTCTCGCGCCCTAGCGGAGAGGAGGTGGTCTGCGTGCTCGCCGTCCACCAGGCCGCGCTGGCGCCCATATCTAGGCTCGCGTTCACGTCTACATTGGCATCGGCGCCCAGCTGCTGCGAGCCGCGCAACCGCTGGGCCTCCTGATTCATCGTGGTGACTAGCGCATCGAGAAAGCCGGTAATCGCTGCCAGCTCCTGAGCATCGAAGCGCTCACTGAGCTGCGACATGGTGTTGCCCACCGAGCGATAGACCTCGGTGAGGGTGGCCGCCTTCGCGGGGACCGGCTCGATGACGACGCGCCGCCGGTCGGCTGGGTCTGGGGCGCGGGTGACGAAGCCCGCCTTGTCCAGGCGGTCCACCACGCCGGTGATCGCGCCGGTGGTGATGCCGACGGCCTCCGCCAGCTGCCCTGCGGTCATTGGGCCGCGGCTGATGATGACGCCCGCACAGATGAAATCGGTGATGTTCAGGCCGTAGTGATCGGCCACCGCGCCCTGAAAAAGAGAGGCTGCGGTCATCAGGTCGCGGGTCAAAGATTGACCCAGCATGGCCAGCATATCGGTGCGATCGTGAGGATCCCTTGACATTGTCATCTCCTTTGCTTACAATCTGATTGTCTTAGATTCTAAGAGAATGACATACTAAGACTCACA
>DASWAC010000390.1:0-5168 GCA_036391335.1 Ktedonobacterales bacterium | reverse complement strand
GTTCAGCCCGCTCGATCCGCTGCATCCGGACCCGAATAGCCCGCGCCAGGTGCGTGGCGATGTCTTCGACCGGCTGATCAACACGGTCGCGTGGCGCTAGCGTCGCACCATGCACCATCCCGCTACTCATCCTAGGAGGGGTCACATGGCTCTCTTTCAGACCAGGCGCCGTGCGCCACGCCTCGCGCGTGCCATGCTGACCGGTGTCGCCACCTGTCTGCTGCTCACCGCCTGCGGCTCCACGCCGGTGACCGGCTCGCGTCCGGCGTCGAGCGTGCCGACGCATACCTTTGGCGTCAATGCGCCGGATGATCCTGGAGTGCGTGTTGGTCCGGTGGATCCCGGGCGTGAGCTCACCCTCTCGCTGGCGCTGGCGGGTCAGGGCGCGGCGCCGGTGACGCCAGGGCACTTCCTCTCGCCGGGAGACTACGCGAAGACCTATGGCCCGAGCGATGCGTCGCGCGCCCAGGTGGCGCAGTGGCTCACCCGGCACGGCTTCGCCCTCGTAGCATCGCCGGCCACAGGCATCCTGGTGCAGGCGCGTGGCAGTGCGGCGCTGGCCGAGCGGCTCTTCGGCGTGACACTGAGCGACTATCGCCTGGCTGACGGCCGCACCTATTTCGCGACGGATCGCGCGGCAACCATCCCTGCGGAGCTGGCGAGCGTCGTCATCGCCATCCAGGGGCTCAGCAACCGCCCGCTGGTGCACCCGATGGGCATCGAGCGGCTCGACACCGCGGGGAATCACCCCAAGCCGCAGATGCTCTCACCCGGCGAGCTGGAGACCGCGTACAACTTCAAGCCGCTGCACCAGAGCAACGTCCTCGGCCAGGGGCAGACCATCGCCTTCGCCGAGATCGACACGTTCAAGCAGTCAGACATTGACTATTATGACCACGCCTATGGGCTCAACACGCTGCCGATCAGCGTGGTCAAGGTGGGCGACGGCGCGGGGGCGGCCAAGCAGGTCAGCGAGACGACGCTCGACATCGAGGTGGCGCATGCCATCGCGCCACAAGCCAAGCTGATAGTCTATGAAGGTCCCTCCGACTTTGGCAGTCTGCTCGATATCTTTAACCGCATCATCTCCGACAATAAGGCTTCTGTGGTCAGCGTGAGCCTGGGCGGCTGCGAGCCGCTGCTGTGGCAAGACAGTGGCTATGGGCAGCGCTTCTTCTCGGCGCTGAACAGCCTCTTCCAGCAGGCGGCGGCGCAAGGGATGACGGTCTTCGTCTCATCCGGCGACAGTGGCGCCTACACCTGCCGGCGCGAGGACCCCTCGCTCACGGGGCGTTCTGCCTCACTGCCCGCGACGAACCCCTTTGTCACGGCAGTCGGCGGGACGGCGCTCTTTCTCAATGACGATCACACGTACAACTTTGAGGCAGGCTGGGAGGGTCCCCTCACCGGCACTGGCGGTGGCGGCGGGCTGAGTGTGGGCTATGCGCGGCCAAGCTGGCAGACTGGGCCGGGCGTCGAGAATTCCTCCAGCGATGGGGCGCGCCAGGTGCCCGATGTGGCCGCCGCGGCGGATCCGATGACGGGCTATCGCATCTATGACTCGACGGACGGCTCCTGCGTGACGGAGGAATGCTGGGGCGCGGTGGGCGGTACGAGCGCGGCGGCTCCGCTGTGGGCGGCGCTGGCGGCGCTGGCGGATCAGCAGGGCGCCAGCCAGGGGAAGCAGCGGCTCGGCTTCATCAATCCACTGCTCTACCGCCTGGCCGGCAATGGGACACAGGGCCTGCACGACGTGACCATCGGCGGAAACCTGGGCTATCAGTGCGCCCCCGGCTGGGATTATTCCACGGGCCTGGGCACACCAGACGCGGCGGTGCTCATCTCGCAGCTGCTGCAAGGCTAGCCGAGGGGCAGAGCCTCATCCCGCCCTGCCGCGCGTGCAGCGAGGGTAGGGGTGAGTCCCGGCATCTCAGCCGCAGGTCGGCTTGTCGAAGCTGAAGGTGGCGCCGGTCGCGCTCGTGCTCACGTGCGCCACATCATGGAAGATGAGTGTCGAGCCGTAGCTGCCGGTGGCATGCACACTAAACGTGGAATGCTCTACCCCGTTGCTCATATTGTTGCTGTCGCCAAACCATGCGGTGAAATGGCCTGTGTAGGTGGGCTGCGACGGATCATCAGGGGCGAAGACGACGTCGCCGGTCTGTGTGCCGGTGGCCAGCCGGTCCCCGCGCCGACCCCAGAGGTCAGGAAGGTCACGTGGAACACGCCATTGTACGTGATCGCCATCGTCCCAGACACCCCAGAGCAGGGATTGGGTGTGCGGAATGCGTCTGTGGCATTGTGGAACGTCTGCGTGAAGGTCACTGCTCCGGCTCCAGCGGCAAAGCTAGCGCTCGCGGAAAAGAGGACGGCAGCCACCGCGGCGACTGATACGAACGCGGCTCGCTTGGCGGCGACCTTCCAGGTGCTCATAGCATGGTCCCTTTCTACATTGGGACACTCTTGGCGATGGGTCGAGATACCCACCAGAAAGAGGCTACTCGCGCGCCGTTACGGGAACGCTACGCAGCCGTGACGGGCTCAGACAAGAAGCAATGCCATCGTATCCCGCCACGCAGGCAGCTCGCCGCATCTAGCGTCCCCGCTCGGGCTCCAGAGTGCCGGCCTTGAAGACCCTGAAGAGCAGATAGAGCGACGGGATGAGCAGCGCGAGGCCAAACGGTAGCGAGATCATCAAGAAGGCCAGCGTCCCCTGCGAGGCGGCGGAATTCGTCAGGGTGATATCGGGATAGATGATGTAGGGATACTGCGCCAGCCCCCAGCCACCCAGCAGCGCCACGATCTGGATGACCGCCGAGACACGCGCCAGCTGGAAGCGCCGCTGCCACAACGCCCAGCCCGAGACGAGCGCCGAGACGACGCCGATGGCCAACACCGGCCACGCGCGCGGCTGGAAGAGATCGCCCAGCAGGTGCGGCGCCTCCACCGCCAGCAGCGGGAGCATAAGCACCGCCAGCGCGACCACCGCAGTGCCAGCATAGAGCGCCCGCCGGCGGAAATCCTCACGCAAGGCGCCCGATGTCTCGAGAATCAGATACGTTGCGGCGAGATACGCGCACAGCGCGAGCGCCAGGGCCGCGATGACCAGCGAGATTGGCGCCAGCCAGGGGATGCCGCCCTCGAAGCGCACCTGGCCACTGATGACGCGCAGATTCCCCGAGGAGACCGCCCCCAGGCACATGCCGAGCAGGAGCGGCGTGATCACACTGGCCACGCCAAAGACATATCCCCAGCGCCGGGTGAAGACCTGCTGCACCTGCAGGCTGGCGGCGCGAAGGGAATATGAGCGGAAGACGAACGCCGCGCCGCGAAGAATGATGCCCAGCAGCACGAGATGGAACGGCACGAAGAGCCCGATGCTCAGGGCGTTGAATGCGATGGGGAATCCGCTGAAGAGCAGCACGATCACGAAGACGAGCCAGACGTGGTTGGCCTCCCACACGGGCCCCATGGCCTTGGCGATGGCCGCGCGCTGATCGTCACGCCGCGGGCCTGACGCGAAGAGATCCCAGACGCCGCCGCCAAAGTCCGCCCCGGCCAGCACGGCATAGGTAATCATCGCGATGAGCGCTACCCCGGCAACCGCGGCCTCAAGCGACATGGGAGGCCTCATCTTTCGCCGTGGGCGCGCCGGTCGCGAGCCCGCGCAGCAGGAATATCAAGGTCACGCCCAGCGCGGTGTAGATGAGCGAGAAGCCAAAGAAGGTGAAGCCCACGCCACCGAGCGGGGTGACGCCCTGGCTGGTGCGCATGATTTGATAAGTCACCATGATACGTTCACGCGAGTCCTTCGACGTCCGCCAATGGCGGAAGATTCAGCGATTTCGTTTGCTGACGTTTCGTCTGTGTTCGCCGACGTCCGCCGGCGTTGGGGTCAGACGAGGGGTCAGCTCATCAAGATAGGAGAGCCAATGGGCCCATAGTCCTCTAACAAGATCGTAGCATTTCCCATCCTTAGCATCCCGTCTGTCGCCTGCTCACACGAGCAGGTCTTTTTGTTGCCTGCCACGAAAGGAACCACCCATGTCGTATCTCACCCTGGCTGCCAAGCTCGAAGCCTATGAGGAGAGTTCGTACACCCTCCAGTCCACCGGCGAGCTCCGCTCCCGGATCCAGCTCACCCTCACCATTCCGAATATGCGAGATCGGGTGCTCTGCGAGTTCGACCTCGAACATGCTCCCTCAAGCGAGCTCCTCGACCGCTGGGAACTTGAGGAGTCCTGGCTCATCGTTTCCGCCAACAGCTTCCGGGCGCTGGGCTTCACCCGAAAGAACCCAAGGCCCAATGAGAAAAGCGTCGGCGCCTTGGTCGTCTTCCAGGGGACTGAGGTCCACGAGGCATCCATAGAAGAGCGCAAGCAACTCCAGGAAGCCAAGAAGGCCGCACGGCTGCAGGCCAAGCAGCGGCGCGTCGCCCGCCAGGCCGCGTAGGAATGTCCATGGGGGTGGGCGACTTCCGCTGCCTACCCTCATCTCTTGAAAGGATCTCGTGATGACGTTTTCTTCTGGTGGTCGGCTCCAGGTGTGGCGGGCCCGGTGGTTTGGCGAGCGCGACCAGGTCGCCAAACAGCTCGAGGACACCTCCAAGCAGGGTTCCAAGATGGCTGGAGTCGCGCATTGGTGCGCCTCGGCGATGCTCTTCCTCTTCTCGGCTGGCTCCCTCGTGGCACTGGGTGGCGATGCGCTGGTCAGCGTCATGACCCACTGGCAGGCCGGCCGGCTCGATATCCCGGCGACGATCTCGCTCGCGGTCTCGACGCTCCTGGTGCTGTGCATGGATGTGGCCATGCTCTACGCCGCCTCGATGCTCCGCCTCCTCGGGATGCGCCGCGCTGAGCAGTCCTCGATGCGGCTGCATCAGCTGGTGATGGGGAGTGTTGCGCTCATCGAGGCGGCGACGTATGCCTACATGGCCTGGAAGTATGAAGCGCCACCCAGCGCGCTGGCCTGGGGGCTCATCCTCGCCCGTGCCCTGGCGGCGCCCTTCCTCTCCGTCTACCTCTCCATGGCCCGGCCGCTCCCAGTGACGGCGCGCGACATTCTCGCCCAGGTGGAACTCGCCAGTGGGCTGGGGCTCATTCGTGACACGGTCACCCATCGCCAACGATCCACAAGCCTCCCTCACCCAGAAGGTAGCGCTCTTCGGG
>DASWAC010000389.1:0-7310 GCA_036391335.1 Ktedonobacterales bacterium | reverse complement strand
CAAGCCTGCGGGGGTATAGCGACGCCAGACGGCTGGTCGCCCTGGCGCCTCGCCCGCCTTCAGCCGTCACCCTCAGCGCTCGCCGCACGCAGACTGCGCAGCAGCGCCACCGCAGCGGCGATGCCCTCGCCTGGGGCCGCGGCATCGAACGCGTCCACCAGGGCACTCGCGATGACCGCGCCCTCCGCGTGCTGCCCGACGTGTGCGACGTGCGCGGGCTGAGAGATGCCGAAGCCGACCGCCAGGGGCAGATCGGTCACCGCGCGCATGCGCCGGAGGAACGCGGGCAGCTCGGCGGAGAGTGAGGATCGCGCGCCGGTCACCCCGGTGAGGGAGACGCAATAGACGAAGCCACGCGCGACGTGCGCCACCCGCCGCAGCCGCTCATCGGTGCTGGTGGGCGTCACCAGGAAGATGAGGTCGAGGCCGTGCTCATGCGCCTGAGCCAGCAGCGGGCCTGCCTCCTCGGGTGGGAGATCGGGCACGATCAACCCCGCCACGCCGGCCCGGGCCGCACGGGCGCAAAATGCCGCCAGTCCCATGGCATAGAGTGAGTTGTAATAGGCCATGATGATGATGGGCGCGGCCGTCCGCGCGGCCACCCGGCTCGCCAGCGCCAGCGCGTCGCCTGGCGTCGTGCCGTGCTCGAGCGCGGCATGCCCTGCCCGCTGGATGGTCGCCCCATCCGCCAGCGGATCGGAGAATGGCACGCCAATCTCGATGAGGTCCGCGCCCGCCGCGCCTAGCGCGATGGCCAGCCGCTCACTCGTGGCGAGGTCGGGATAGCCCGCCATGACCCACGGGATGAGCGCCGCCTGCGCCGATGGCCGGGCAGCGAAGGCCTCGGCGATGCTCTTGTGGCGAGCTGCCTGCTGTCTCATAGCCCGACCTCCTCAGCCAGACCCAATGCCTTGGCGATGGTCTGCGCATCCTTATCGCCGCGGCCCGAGAGGCTGATCGCGACGACCTCACCTTCGCCCAGCTCGCCGAGCTCGGCCATGGCCAGCAGATGCGCGATGGCGTGGGCGGATTCCAACGCCGGGAGGATGCCCTCGTCGGCGCAGAGTGTGCGCACCGCGGCGAGCGCGGCGGCGTCATCCACCGCGACGTAGCTGGCGCGGCCCGTGGCGCGCAGATAGGCGTGCTCGGGTCCACAGCCGGGATAGTCGAGCCCGGCGGAGATGCTGGCTGTCTCGGTGATCTGGCCGTGCTCGTCTTGCAGCAGATAGCTCAGCGCGCCATGCAAGATTCCCGGCCGCCCGGCAACGAGGGTCGCGGCGTGGTGCCCCGTGGCCACACCCTCACCGCCGGCCTCCACGCCGATCAGGCGCACCGATGGCTCACCCGCGAAAGGATAAAACATGCCGATCGCGTTGCTCCCGCCACCCACGCAGGCGATCACCGTGTCGGGCAAGCGGCCCTCCGTCGCCATGAGCTGCTCGCGTGCCTCTGTGCCGATGACGGACTGGAGCTCGCGCACCATAAAGGGATAGGGATGTGGCCCCACTGCCGAGCCAATGAGGTAGTGCGTGGTGGTGACATTCGTCACCCAGTCGCGAATCGCCTCGTTGATGGCGTCTTTCAGCGCCCGGCTGCCTGCGCTCACCGGGCACACCTGCGCCCCCAGCAGGCGCATCCGCAGCACGTTCAAAGCCTGGCGGCGCATATCGTGCTCGCCCATGTAGACGACGCACTCCAGGCCCAGCTTGGCGCAGACCGTCGCCGTGGCGACCCCATGCTGCCCGGCGCCTGTCTCCGCGACGATGCGCCGCTTGCCCATGGCCTGCGCCAGCAGTGCCTGCCCCAGCGCGTTGTTGATCTTGTGGGCGCCAGTGTGTGCGAGATCCTCACGCTTGAGGTAGACTCGTGCGCCGGTGCGTCGCGAGAGGGCCTCGGCGAAGGTCAGCGGAGTGGGCCGGCCCGTGAAAGTGCGCTCCAGGTGGGTCAGCTCGGCGCGGAAGCTGGCGCTGGCCTGGGCCTCGGCAAAGGCATGTTCTAGCTCATCCAGTGCGGCCATCAAGCTCTCGGGCACGAATTTGCCGCCGAACTCGCCATAACGGCCACGCGCATCTGGATAGACCCCATGCTGGTAGGCCGCGTGCGCTGCGATGGTCATCTGCTCGCTCCTTCTGTCATCGCCGAGCCGCGCGCCGCCATGATGAACCGCTCGATGAGCCCGGTGTCCTTGGCGAGGACGCGCTCGACCCCGCTGCTCACATCCACGCCCTTCGCATGCGTGGCTGCCAGCGCCGTCGCCACGGTGTCGGGCCCTAGACCGCCCGCGAGGATGACCGGCATGCGCTGTGCGGCCTCAGCCGCCAGTGCCCAGTCGGCCAGCTGTCCTGTGCCGCCATAGCTGCCCGCGCGCGCCGCATCCAGCAGGGGAATCGCGCCGGCAGCGAGGTACTCATCCAGAAACGTGAGGTCCTCCTGCGCGACGATGCGCAGCGCCTTGAGCACGGGAAGCCTCGTCGCAGCGGCCACCGCGGCGCACCGAGTGGGCGTCTCATCGCCGCTGAGCTGGATGGCATCGAGTGGGACGCCGCTCGCGATCCGCCGTATCTCGTCTAGCGCCTCGTTGACGAAAACGCCCACCGCCATGGGTCCGCCATCAGGGCGAGCAGCCACTAGCGCCCGTGCTCGCGCGAGGTCCACCCGGCGATGCGAGGGAGCCATCGGCGCGAAGACGAGCCCGAAGGCATCCGCGTGCAGGCGTGCGGCGAGCTGGACGTGCTCCTCACTTGCCAGGCCGCATATCTTCACGAAAGGCGCTCGCCGTCGCCCCAGCAGAGTTCCGGCAGCGCCGCCTCCCGCTCTAGCCAGCAGACGAGTCATGGCGCATGGTGCGTCGGCGCGCATCAGTGTCTCGCCCACCAACACGGCGTCGGCGCCCCAGGCGCGGGCACGAGCGATATCGCGCGGGCCGAGAATCCCGCTCTCACTTACATAGATGCACTCTGGCGGGATGATCGCGCTCAGCCGCGCGGGCAGGCTGCGATCCAGTGAGAAGCTGCCCAGGTCGCGCGCGTTGACGCCGATGATGCTCGCGCCACTCGCGATGGCCCGCACCACCTCAGCCTCGTCGTGGGCCTCGACCAGCGCCTCCATGCCCAGGTCGTGCGTCAGCGCGAGCAGACCGGTGAGCCTGGCGTCGTCGAGGATGGCACAGATGAGCAGCACTGCATCCGCACCTGATGCCCGTGCTTCATAGACCTGATAGGGCGTCACCACGAAATCTTTGCGCAGCACCGGGACCGGTGAGACCGCACGCACGGCCTCCAGGTCGGCCAGCGAGCCGCGAAAGTGATGACGCTCAGTGAGCACGCTGATGGCCGCCGCCCCTCCACGCGCATAGGCCGCCGCCTGGGCCGAGGCATCGGTTCCCAGGGCGATGGCGCCGCGCGATGGTGAGGAGCGCTTGATCTCGGCAATCACGCGGGCGGGCGCATAGGGCTCAGGCCGGAGCGCAGCAGAAAGCGAGCGGACAGGTGGGGCGATGGCCATGCGCCCACGCAGCTCATCGAGCGACGTACGGCTCTCGCGCACCAGCACGTCCGCACGTGTGGTCGCCACGATGGTGTCGAGGATGCGATGACTCATCGGGTTACCCTGCCGCCACAGTGGCTGCATCGTGTGTCGCGGCGACGAAGGCGTCCAGGGTGGCAGTGGCTCGCCCAGAGCGAATCGTGTCGAAGGCGAGTCGCGCGCCGTCGGACAG
The DNA here is from genome assembly GCA_036391335.1 of Ktedonobacterales bacterium. Classification (GTDB taxonomy): domain Bacteria; phylum Chloroflexota; class Ktedonobacteria; order Ktedonobacterales; family JADMIN01; genus DASWAC01. The sequence goes on along the minus strand of DASWAC010000389.1, from coordinate 3,592 downwards.
TGTGCGCGCGTGCCCGCTCGCATAGAGCGCGGCGCCAGCGTTGGCGGCGACCATATCAGTGACCGGCTCGCCCTCGCGACCGGCCAGCGCATCGCGCATGATGCGCGCGTTCGCCGTGGCGTCGCCGCCCAAGACACTCTCACGGTTGGCGACACGCACCCCCAGCAGGTCAGGTGTGAGGTGATACGTGCGCCCGGTGCCCTCCTGCCCATCAATCTCGCAGACCAGCGTTGGCGCGCTGAGGGAAATCTCGTCCAGCCCATCTTCTCCGTGGACGATGAGCACCCGGCGGCAGCCCAGCCGGAGGAGCGCCTCGCCCATGAGCGGCACGAGCTTCCGGTCGGCGACACCGATCACCTGCGTCTGCGCGCCAGCCGGGTTCGTCAGCGGGCCGATCACGTTGAAGACGGTGCGCACACCCAGCTCACGCCGCACTGGCGCCACGTGTGCCATGGCCGGGTGAAATGCCGGCGCGAACATGAAGCCGAAGCCCGTGGATTCGATGCACGCGCTCACCTGCTCTGGGCTCAGTGTGACCTGTGCGCCCAGGGCCTCCAGCACGTCGGCGCTGCCACACTTGCCGCTGGCGGCACGATTGCCATGCTTGGCCACCGGCTGGCCTGCCGCCGCGACAACGAATGCCGCTGCGGTCGAGATGTTGAAGGTTCCCGCGCCGTCGCCACCTGTGCCGCAGGTATCCATCATCGGGGCGTCCGTCTTGGCGTGCACCCGCAGGGCAAACTCGCGCATCGTGCGGGTAAACCCAGTCACCTCGTCGGCGGTCTCGCCTTTCAGGCGCAGGGCTGCCAGCAGTCCGCCGAGCTGCGAGGGGGTCGCCTCGCCACGCATGATCTCGCCCATCACCTCCGCCGCATCGGTCTCGGCGAGCGAGTCGCCGCGTGTCACACTGGTCAGTGCCTCGCGAATCATGATCATTCCTCCTGGCCGTGTCTCGTCCGTTATCTAAACAGGTCGCTTGCTTTTGAGCGACAGAGCGCCGCCTCTAGCGCGTGTGCTCAGCCACGCGCGGGCTGTTCTTTCGGGAATTGGAGTGCCCTGGCCACGGATGGTGGGCAGTGCGCTCAGGTGAGAAGACGCCAGGTGGAGAGCGGCGCCGTGGCACGGTCGCATGCCACAGGAGTCCGCTCTCTGATCACCTCCAAGGAGACGGGCAGATGGCCGGTGTGGTCAGGGTACGCTGCCACCGAAGCGATGAGACGAGCCAACGCGCCCTGCCGCTCTCGTGACGCCCTCGTGTCGTATCGCATGAGGGGTGCTCCTTTGACCAATGAACGATGTACTCTCAGATGCCCCTCGCCTGCGCCCGACTCGGAGAAGAGGACCGAGGGCGAGCCGGGCGTGGCGGGGGTGGAAAGGTTCAACGTAAGCCAACGCGCTCCATCGCGGTGCGCAGGGTTTGCGCCGCGATCGGCCTGACCCGATCCGCACCCTGGCGGAGGAGGTCATCGAGCGCGGTCTTGTCTGACATCAGGGCGCTGTAGCGCTGCTGGATAGGCTGCAGGGTGTCTACCAGCCGCTCAGTCAGCGCGGCCTTGAACTCCTTATAGCCCTTGCCCTCGAACTCAGCCTCGATCTGCTCGCGTGTCTGCTCGCTCAGCAGCTGATAGATCGCGAGCAAGTTATACACGCCGGGACGGCTCTCATCGAAGACAATGGTGCGCTGCGAGTCGGTCGTCGCGCGAGCGATCTTCTTCTTGATCACATCAGCCGAGTCGAGTAGTGCGATATATGACTGCTCGCTATCGCTCTTACTCATCTTGCGCGTGGGATCATCCAGCGCCATGATGCGCGCGCCGACCTCACGAACGAGGGCACGCGGCTCGGTGAATGTGTGGCCGTAGCGTGCGTTGAAGGTGTCCACGATGTCGCGGGTGAGCTCCACATGCTGGCGCTGATCATCGCCCACGGGCACGCGGTCGGCGTGATAGAGCAGGATATCCGCCGCCATGAGCACGGGATAGGTGTAGAGTCCCGCGCTGGCGCTCTCGCGATCTTCCCCTGCCTTCGACTTGAACTGCGTCATGCGGTTGAGCTTCCCCAGCGGCGTCACGCAGCCGAGAATCCAGCTAAGCTCGGCGTGCTCGTGCACATGTGATTGCACGAAGAGCGCGCTGCGCTCCGGGTCTATTCCGCATGCGACCAGGGTGGCGGCGAGCTCACGAGTCGCGGCGCGCAGCTCGGTGGGATCCTTCGGGACGGTGATGGCGTGAAGATCCACGATGCAGAAGATGTTCTCATAGAGATCTTGCTCGGCGGCCCAGGTGCGGATGGCGCCGAGATAGTTGCCGATGTGGGCCGCGCCTGTCGGCTGGATGCCCGAGAAGACCCGCTCACGCTTCTTCGTGGTGGTGACTTTCGCGGGGGCGGGCATGGTGCTGGTAGTCATGAGGAAAATCCTTTCGCGCGGCGCGCGACATGAGACCGGTGGTGTGACATGTCTGGAGGCAAATGGCTAACGCGTGCGTCGCCAGCGCTGTGCTCTCATCTCTGATCTCCGTGACTGACCTGCTCGTGGCCAACAAAAAAGCCTCTCCATCCCTGACAGGGACGAGAGGCGAAAGCCTTCGTGGTACCACCCACTTTCGAGCCCGATACGCAGGCTCCTCTGCGAGCGTAGAGGGCATGACCCTCGATGCGCTCTGCCCCGATAACGGGAGGCTATCCCGACGCGCCATTGGCTGCGCGTGGCTCACGGGTCCATTCGGCGGATGCGGTGAGGCCGGCTTGCACCATTCCCGGCTCGCTATGCTCACAGCGGCTCCGCGTACTCTTCCCGCGTTGCGGCTCTTGGTCCGCAGTATAGGCGTTGGCGCGCAGGCGTGTCAAGAGGGCCAGCGCTGAGGCTGTGGCGCTCGTCCTCCGACACACACTGCCGGAGGATCGGTAGAAGCCACGGCCACAGGCTGTGGGGCGGGCTGCGGGACGCCGCACTATCGCAACCACGGCAACCTATGGCCTGGCCGCCAGCCTATGCCGCAGTGTGGCGCAGCCGGCTGATCGCGGGATCATAGAGCTGAGCGCCGGTCAGGTCCGCGCCATCCAGCTGAGCGCCGGTCAGGTCCGCGCCATAGAGTGAGGCGTTGCTCAGGTTTGCGTCCCGAAGGTCCGCACCCCGCAGGCTCGCCCCGCTGAGCAGGGCTCCGGTGAGGTCAGCGCCGCGCAGCGAGGCCTGCGCCAGATTTGCCCTGCGCAGGTCGGTGTGGCGGGCGCTTACGCTCACGAGTTGGGCATCGCGCAGATTCGCGCCCCAGAGGTTGGCGCGGTCGAGTCGCGCCTCCGCGAGGCTTGCCCCTGCCAGGGTGATTCCAGGCAGCTGGGCATCGCGCAGGTCCGCGCCGTGAAGATCTTCACCGCCGAAGTCGCGGTAGCCCGCGGCATAGGTCTGAAGAAGCTCAACGAGAGACATGTAGAGAAGTTCCTTTCCAAATAGTGCCGGCCAAAACAAAACCCGCCCGACCCATCGTGGGCCTGGCGGGCATCGTTGTCCTGGCGATTCACGCGTCGTGCCGTGAATCTGGTTCATTTATAGTATACCGCACGGCGGCAAGCTCTTCCAGGCTGCGGTTTTCCC
>DASWAC010000388.1:0-2604 GCA_036391335.1 Ktedonobacterales bacterium | reverse complement strand
CTGGATCGTCCTCATCCTCATCCCGCTCCTGGTCCTCATGTTCTACCAGATCTCGCGCCACTATGCCCGGGCGAGCACGCTGGCGGCCTCGTTCACCCCGCTGCGATCCGAAGAGCTGCACCACATCATCATCGTGCCCATCGCGAGCCTGAACCTGCCCGCCCTGCAGGGGCTGGCTTACGGGCGCTCGATCTCCCCCCACATCTTCGCGGTGCATATCGTGGGCGAGGATGACGATTCCGCCGCGATGCGGAAGGCATGGGAAGCGTATGTGGCCAAGCGTCGCCCCTCATGGGAGCGCCAGGCGCAGGTGCGGGCCGCCGAGCTTGCCGGGAGGACCGGCGCGAAGTTCGAGGTCGAGGCCACGCGCAATGGCCCCCAGCTCGTCACCATCAACTCGCCGTACCGCTCCCTGGTGGCGCCTCTCGTGGCCTATGTGCGCACCATTCGCGACCTGAACCCGCATGCGACGGTGACAGTCATCTTGCCAGAGTTCGTGCCGGCGCATTTCTGGGAGGGGCTCCTCCACAACCAGTCGGCCTTCCGCCTCAAGCTGGCGCTCTATCGCGAGCCAGGGGTTGTGGTGGTGAACATCCCCTACCATCTGGCTGCGGCTGCGGAGTCGCCTCAGACAGCTACCGCTGAAACGGTGGCGCCATGATATAGTGGGACCTCAGCGCATGCGGCCAGTGAAGATGCTCATACGTTGGATATTGGTGAGAGTGCGCTTCGCCGTGCCTGCGCAGGTGCGAGACGTTATACTTGTGGGTGCGCACCGCATGCGCGACTGAACGTAAGGCAAGGCGTTATGGACGTGTTTCAGCCATCTAGCTCGGACGATGCCTCGCGCGAAGGCGAGCAGCCATCGGGCAGCGCTCCGGGCGGCCCGCGCACGTTCGCCGACGCCGAGCCCATCCTGCCTGTGACCACTCCCCGACTGGAGCAGCGCAAGGTGATGGGGCGCGGCAGCGACACGATGGTGGTCGTCAGCCGTTCCAAGAGCAAAGCCTTTCGCCCTCAGGAAGGTGACACCTTGCAGGCGACGGAAGAGGCGCTCGAGCCGCAGACCAGCATGGGGAAGCTTCTCGACCGTGTCAAGCGGATCGTGGTGGGCAGGCCCATTGCGACGGAGCAGGGCATCCATGAGCGGCTGACGAAGGTGAAGGCGCTCGCCGTCCTTTCCTCCGATGCCATCTCCTCGGTAGCCTATGCCACCGAAGCCTCCCTCGGCGTGCTCATCCTCGCTGGGGCAGGATCCCTCCCTCTCAACGTCTTCATCGCGCTGGCCATCGCCATGCTGATGGTGGTGGTGGGTATCTCCTATCGCCAGACGATCGCAGCCTATCCGCAGGGTGGCGGCTCCTACATCGTCGCGAAGGATAACCTGGGCACGCTCCCTGGTCTGATCGCGGCGGCGGCCCTCATGATTGACTATGTGCTCACCGTGGCAGTGAGTGTTTCGGCGGGCATTGACGCCCTCGTCTCTCCGTTCGCGAATCTGCGCGGCTTCTCTGTCGAGCTTGGCGTGGCCTGCACGCTGCTCATCATGTTCGTGAACCTGCGGGGGGTGCGCGAGTCCGGCTCGATCTTCGCCATACCCACCTATCTCTTCATCGCGGGCTTCGGGATCATGATCGTGACCGGGGTGATCACGGCGGCATTCTCGACGGGTGGCCTCTTCACGCCCATGCCGCCCAGCGCGACCCTGGCACAGCTCGGCTGGCACAGCACCGAGACCCTGGGCATCTTGCTCATCTTGAAGGCTTTCGCCTCCGGCTGCTCGGCCATGACGGGCGTTGAGGCCATCTCTGATGGGGTGCCCGCGTTCCAGAAGCCGGAGTGGAAGAATGCCCAGCAGACGCTGACCTGGATGGTCACCGTGCTCGTGACACTTTTCCTCGGCACGACCTATCTCGCCTGGCGCTTTGGCGCTGCGCCGCACGCGACCGGTGAGCCGACGGTGACCTCACAGATCGCGCAGCACCTCTTTTCCGGCAATTTCACCTTCATGTATTTGTTCGTGCAGATCACCACGCTGCTCGTGCTCGTGTTGGCAGCCAACACGAGCTTCTCGGATTTCCCGCGCCTGGCGTCATTCCTCGCGCGCGATAAGCATCTGCCTAGCCAGTTCGCCTTCCGTGGCGACCGGCTCGCCTTCAGCACGGGCATCATCGCGCTGACGGTGCTGGCGGTCCTCTTGCAGATCGCCTTTAGCGGGAACACCGCGACGCTCATCAACCTGTATGCGCTCGGGGTCTTCACCGCCTTCACCCTCTCGCAGAGTGCGAGGGTGCTCCGCTGGTGGCGCAAGCGTGAGAGCGCCGGTCGCAACTGGCGACGCTCGATGGTGTTGAATGGATTGGGCGCGACGGCGACAGCGCTGGTCACCGTCATCATCGGCATCTCGAAGTTCTGGGGCGAGCAGACGATCGCGACCCTTGGCACCTTCCAGCTCAAGGATGGCGCCTGGATCGTCCTCATCCTCATCCCGCTCCTGGTCCTCATGTTCTACCAGATCTCGCGCCACTATGCCCGGGCGAGCACGCTGGCGGCCTCGTTCACCCCGCTGCGATCCGAAGAGCTGCACCACATCATCATCGTGCC
>DASWAC010000387.1:0-18622 GCA_036391335.1 Ktedonobacterales bacterium | reverse complement strand
ACGCCCTGGCGAAGATTCCCCACGTGCAAGAGGTGCACAACATCGCTGGTGAGGACTGCTATCTCGTCAAGGTGCGCGTCAAAGATACTGAGCACCTGGCGCACCTGCTGCGCGACCACTTTGGCACCATCCCCACCGTTCGCTCGACCCGCACCACCATCGTGCTCGATACCCTCAAAGAATCCGCGCGGCTTGCCTTGCCCTCCGTGGAGCCAGAGTCGGAGGAAGCCAGTGCCTAAGGGATCAGTGCGCGTGCTCCCGCGGCAGTCGCTTGGCGTCGCCGCCGCATTCCTCGCGGTCTACATCATCTGGGGCTCGACATACTTCGCCATCCGCATCGCTGTCGGCACCATCCCGCCGCTGCTGATGGCTGGTGTGCGCTTCCTCATCGCGGGCACGCTGATGTATGGCTGGCTGCGGCTGCGTGGCGCGCCCCGGCCCACCCCGCGCCAGTGGGGCTCGGCGATCATCCTGGGCCTCTTGCTGCTGGTGATGGGCAACGGTGGCGTGACCCTGGCCGAGCAGCTTGGCGTGCCCTCGGGTGTGGCGGCGGTGCTGGTGGCCATGGTCCCTCTCTATATGGCGCTCATCGCGTGGGCGCTGCCCGGCGGGAAGCGGCCCACTCTGCTGATGTCGCTGGGGCTGCTCGGCGGGTTCGCGGGCGTGGCGCTGCTGCTGTGGCCGTCGCAGGTGGGTGGCAGCCCGGTCACTCCGGCGGCGGGGATCATCCTCGTCGGCTCATTCTGCTGGGCGCTCGGCTCACTCTACTCGCGCACCGCGCCCCAGCCAAAGAACCCTCTGGTGGGCACCGGGATGGAGATGCTGGCGGGAGGTGTGCTGCTGACGGCGATGGGCCTGGCCACCGGCGAGGGCTCACGCTTCGATCCGGGCAAATTCTCGATGAGCTCGCTGCTGGCGTTCGGCTTCTTGATCATCTTCGGCTCGATCGTCGCATTCTCGGCCTATATCTGGCTGCTGCGGGTAGTCAGCCCCACGCGTGTCTCGACCTACGCCTATGTGAATCCGGTTGTCGCGGTCTTCCTGGGCGCCAGCTTTGGCGGTGAGGCGATCAATGCCCGGATGCTGATCGCCATGGCGATCATCTTGAGCGCGGTCGTCGTCATCACCCTGGGGAGCGCAGCGCAGGCGCGGATTCGGGCAAATATTGCCGCGCGCAGCGAAGTCGCGGTGCCGTCAGAGGAGCCCGCGACCACTATCTCACGTTGAGCTTGAGGCTGCTGAGCATGTGGGCGAACACCGCCGAGGGTTGGTTATTGGTGGCATAGAGCTCGTTGAGGATGAGCACCGTATCTCCTGAGGGCACAAAATAGGTCATGCTGGGGTACTGGATCTGGCCGTCGGCCCACTGCACCGGCTTCTGCAGCACCTGCAGCGCCTTCTGCCCATTCACGGTGATGCTCGACACCACCTTTGAGTCAGCGGGAGGCGTTGTGGTGTCCGTCTGCTGGTAGGAGTTATAGAAGCTGTCTATGTCGAGTTTGTTTGGGTTGGCGTAGGCGTCGAGCTCCAGCTTGTCATAGGGTGGTGGGGGCACATCTTCCACGTTGTCGAGCTGTGTGGGATCGAAATTATAGACCTCCACGTAGTCCAGCGTGGCCGATTTGTCGGCCATGAACCAGTTCGCCGGATACTCAAACGAGTAGTGATAGGTCGTGTTGCTATAGGTGGCCCATCCCTGCGCCACGACGACGGTGGGCAGTGAGGGCGTGACGTCGCCAGAGTTGTCTATACTCGTCGTGCTGCCGCCGCAGGCCGCCAGCAGCGGCACTAGCAGCAGCGCCAGCAGGGTGGCGGATGCCCGGCCGTGTCGCCATGTCGCGACGAGAGATGCCCGACTCATGATCATCTGGTCCCATCTTCGCGTGCCCATGCGCTCCAGGGGTAGCCATAGTGTAGCCGTGGCTCCAGAGGCACGCAAGCAGCCTGGCCAAAGCGTTGGCCCCCTGCCGTGTGTTGCCGGTCCTGGGGTCATGGGCTCCGCCACGGCTCACCTGTCGCATGATGAGAATATTCTTCATGACAGATTTGCGACAGAATCGCCCCTTGCCCCCTGGATATGCCCTTGCCGGGACCGCTGGCGCGCGCTGACAGGCGTCTCCACCAAGCTGGAGCACGAGCTGCTGCTCATGGCCGAACCAGCAAATTAGGGGGTAAACAGCTTCCAATGCCCCTCGGTGATGACTTCGACGGCGCTGTCAACCACTTGTATGGCGGTCTGATCGTCAATCGCGTAGCACGGCACTGGCATGCTGGCGGCCCATCTTTCTGCATCGGCCATGGTGTTCTCCGGCAGAGAGGGGTTATCCAGGTGTGGAAATATCGCAAAATCCACCAGTCCCAGCGTTCTATCGCCACCGGTGGGCGGCTTCCAGCCGATGAAATCCTCCCCGATGTTGGGAGCCATCACCATGCTCCCGGCGCTCAGTCCGACGTAGACCGTCTCGCGCAGCGATGGCAAGAGATCGGCCAGTCCGGACTGGCGCATCCAGTAGCACAGATACAACGGATCGCCGCCATTCACTAGCAGGACGTCCGTCTCCCGGACCATGGGGATCCAACTCTCTTCAGCGATGCTGGGCAGCGCGGTGAGCTCCAGCACGCCGAGCGACTTCCACCCCAATTCGCACATGGGGGTTCTGGGCTCTTGTCCAGTGATGAACTTCCATGCCCTGCCAGCACCACCTGGATGGGCGTACGATGCGGTGGGAATGCACAGGGCGCTGGCCTCGGCAATCGGTTTGCCCAGGAGGTTGATCAGCGCGTGGTGGATACTGGTGTTCTTGATGCCAGCGGAAGTGAGCAGAAATCTCATAATGACGCTCCTTTCGACACTCCCCATGCGGGGATGCTCAGGCGACGCAGGTCCCAACGGACGACGTGCACACCTGGCAGGCATGCCAGGCCGGACGGTACGGGTGGCTGGTCCGAGGAGCAGGCACCTCCTCAACTGTCCCGCTGGAGTGTAGCACACTTGTTCTAGATGGCGCTATCCCACTGCCCGCTTGAGGATAGCACAGGCGCCTGACGGGATGCGTAACAGCCGGGCGCGGAAAGGCGAGATCCCACCATGGCAGATGCTTCGACATCTCCAGAGGCAAGAGCGAATCGCGCTCGCGGCCTCATCTTCGCGGCAGGGGCAGCCATCGTGGGCCTGGCGCTGGGAGTCGGCGCCAATTCCTGCCCACGGGGCTCTTCATTGCCGCCTACATCGTGGGATTCTTTGTCGCGAACATCCTCACCGCACCCTGTCCGGTCACCGGGTGTCCTGGCGCTCCAGGCTACTGGCCGCGCCGGCGATCTTTCGGGCCACGCGTGGCGGGCCCGCGCGTGAGAGGACCCCGAGTGGACGGTCCACGTCGTGGCGGCACGCTGGGTGCTCGTCCGAGCCTGCCTGGCCGCTTCCCATAGCGATCCTCGCGGCGGCTATCGGAATCCCGCTGGCCATCGTTTCCTTCCTCGGGGCGGGCGACGGTTGCGTGCGGCGCGCGTCCCCGGATGGTGGTGCGGTTCAGCGCCGCGAGCACGTCATCCACCATAGTGACGGGCACCTCGACGAACGAGAAGCTATCGTAGAGATCAATATCGCCCACGACGTCTCCCGGCACGTTCGCCTCATTCGCGATGGCGCCCACGATATCTGCTGGACGCACGTTATCATATTTGCCCACGCGTAGGAAGAGTCGTGCCATCGGCTGGCGTGGCCCGCGCTCACGTGTCCGCTTCCCAGCGGCGGGCGCCTTCGCCCCAGCGGGATGCGTGGCGGTCGCGGGCGACTCTTCCGGCTGCTCGGCCACCTGGGCAGCGGCAAGCTCCTCGGGTGACATGACCCACGAGATGCCACGGCCGGGTCGCCGGGCCTCGCGCTCTTGCACGGCGATCTTGAAGGCCGCCGCCGCCAGCTCGATGGGATCATGCGCGCCGGTGAGGTCCTCGACCAGTGAGACGAAAGGATCGAGCTGTCCGGCATCCAGCAGGCGCAGCACTTCGTCGCGGAAGGCCGAGCGCTGGCGGATGGCGACATCCACGGCGCTGGGCAGGCGCAGGCGCTCCAGCCGGCGGTGGATCGCCTTCTCGATGAGGATGAGGCCGCGGCGCTCGCGAGGGGTCACCAGGGTGAGCGCCTCGCCCTTGGCGCCCGCGCGCCCGGTGCGGCCGATGCGGTGGACATAGGATTCGACATCCATGGGTAGGTCGTAGTTGATGACGTGGCTCACATCGGGGATGTCGAGGCCGCGCGCGGCCACATCGGTCGCCACCAGCAGCTGGGTGTTGCCAGCACGGAAGCGGGCCAGAGCGCGCTCGCGCTGCGATTGGTTGATCTCGCCGTGAATCGGCTGCGCGATGTAGCCCATGCCGTTGAGCCGCTCGGCCAGGGTATCGGCGTCGCGGCGTGTGCGCACGAAGATGATGGCCGACTCGGGCTCTTCCAGGTCCAGGATGCGCGCCAGGGCCTCAGGCTTGGCGTGGCCGGGTACCTCGTAATAGACCTGGCGCACCAGCGGCGCTTCGGTGTCTTTGGCGGCCACATGCACCTTGACGGGGTCGTGCAGATATTTGCCGGCCAGGGTGCGGATGCGCGGCGGCAGCGTGGCGGAGAAGAGGGCTGTCTGGTGCTGCTCGGGCAGCTGAGCGAGGATGGCCTCGATATCCTCCAGGAAGCCCATGTTGAGCATCTCATCGGCTTCATCGAGCACGACGGTGCGCACTGTGCTGAGATCCAGCGTGCCACGACCGAGGTGGTCGAGCAGGCGGCCGGGAGTGCCCACGACGACCTGCACACCACGCTTGAGGGCGCGCAGCTGGCGGTCATAGGGGGCGCCGCCATAGATGGGCAGGGTGACCATCTCGCGGAACTTCCCCATCTCGTGCAGCGCTTCGGCGACCTGCATCGCCAGCTCACGCGTCGGCAGCACCACCAGCGCCTGCGCGGTGAGATCGCCTTCTTCCAGCCGCTCGACCAGGGGCAGACCATAGGCGGCGGTCTTGCCGGTGCCGGTGGGAGCCTGAGCCATCACGTCACGCCCAGCCAGCAGCGCGGGAATCGTCTGCGCCTGGATCTCAGTGGGCACGGCATAGCCGAGGGCCAGCACAGCCCGCAGCGCGGCGTCACCCAGGCCCAGCGCGGCGAAGGCCTGGCGCGCCTCGTTCTCTTCCTCTGGCAGGGTGGTCGCGGTGGTGTCTGTGTCGTCGCTCATGTTGCCTCTTTTCACCGCGAGATACGGTGCTTCCGTGGGGGTCGCTGCTGTGGGGTGCCGTCAAGAGATTGTATCGCAACGCCAGCCGCACGCCTAGCCGGTGGCCAGGCCGTCACACGTCGTGCATCCGGGTGAGTGTCTTCAGGGGCGCTAGCAGGGTGATCTCATCGCCGGGCGCGAGGCCCGTCTCGGGCTCTGGCAGCGTGGTGGTCAGGCCATCGCGGCAGAGCGCCACCACCAGCAGGCCATCATGCTCGCGCAGGCTGCCTACGGTGCGCCCGTGATAGCCGTCGCGCTCACTCACCAGGCGTGGGTCTGTCGAGAAGAGAGCGCCATTGGCAAAGAAAGCCTGTGTCGCCCCAGGGAGCACCGCCGCCGCGGCCAGAGTCGGCGCGGCAAGGTCTGAGGTGCTGTACGTCGTGTGGATGCCAAAGAGGTCCACCAGCCGCTCGGCGAGGGCGTCACTGAAGACGCGCAGCACGATATGCACGTCAGGCCTGGCATGCCGGGCCGCCAGCGCGACTTGCAGGTTCACGAAGTCGTTTGAGGTGAGCGCGGCGACGGCGGTGGCTGTGCCAAGACCCGCCGCCTCCAACACGTCGGTGTGGCGGACATCACCCTCGCGCACACTGACGTTGGGCAACCCGATGATGTGGTGCGCATAGGAGCCGCTCACATGCTGCTCGGTGGCGTCGTGCAGGGCGATGACCTGCGGGTGCTCTGGATTCTCGGCAAGCTGGCGCACCACGCGATAGCCGACTTTGCCCACCCCACAGACCAGCACCGTATTCGCCGATTCCCCTGGCGAGGGCATGGCTGCCGATCGCAGCGCCGCGATGCTGGGCAAGGAGCCGATCAAGCTGATGGGCTTGCCAGCGCTCAGGGTCGTTGGTGCGCGGTCCCCAGCACCTGTCGGCAGCACGCGCACCTGGCGCTGCCGCTCGAAGGTGGCCACATCACCTCCGGAGCTCTCCCCCGGTGGCAGGGTGAGGGTGGCGACGGCAAGCTGCTCAGCGCTGTGGCCGATGGTCAGCACGTAGTCAATGCCTCGGTGGAGCGCCGCGGCGGCATAGGTGGGCGCAGCGAGCGCCGACGTGCTGAAGGCAACATCTGGTCCCAGCAGGCGCTCCAGGTTCCTATCCACCTCCTCGTGGAAGGCGCGCAAGATCACTCTGATGCCCGGCACGCTGGCTCGGCATGCCAGGGCGATCTCCACGTTGACCAGGTCATCGTTGACGACCGCGATAACCGCCTTGGCCCGTTGCAGGCCCGCCTGGCGCAGTGTCACCGGCTCGCGGGCGTCGCCCACCACGACGGGGATGTGCATCGCCAGGGCGCGGGCCACCTGGTCGGAGTCCCAGGCGCGCTCGACGACCGCCACCTCATAGCCTGCCTGGATGAGCCGGGTCGCCACGCGGATGCCGACGCGGCCAAGGCCGCAGACGATCACATGCTGGTGATAGGTCGAGGCCAGCGCCACCTGCCACGCCTCCACACGGCTCCCTTTGTCGAGCAGCCGCCTGCCAAACGCCAGCACACCCTGTGCCACCAGGAGGATGCTCACCAGCGGGATGAGGAAAAAGATGAGCGCGCCGATGAGGTCCGCCGGGAGGGCGAAGCTGGACTGGAAGATGAGGAGCCTGAGTGATTCATAGAGCGCTGCTGGGATGCTGAGTCGCTCAGCGCGTTGCAGGTAAAGTGTGCCGATGGCCATGACGATGCCAAAGCCAATGAGCGCCAAATAGGAATCGCGGAGCAGCAGGGCGATGTCGTAGAAGTTTGCCCGCAAGAGCTGCCAGGGCGAGCGCCGCTGGCGAATCTGCCGTGGAGCGCGGGGTGCCGTCGTGCTGGTGTCGGCCATAGGGGGAGCATTCTCTCTCACATTCGGGGATGACGCACCCCTAGCATAGCCGCTCGACCCGCGAAGTGGCAAGCGAGCACAGCCAAAGCCTGATCCAGACTACGTCGGGCTGCGCTGGGCACGTGCGCCGGCGAGCACCAGCGAGTAGATCTCTTCGGGGTCACCATAGCCACTGCCACGGAGGGTCAGGCTGGCGCGTTGGGGGCCGCTGAACACGAGCGCTCCACCCGCCTCGCGCATATCACTCATGCTGGCGAAGGCCATGCCCTTGACCCGGGTGCCCGTCGAGAGCGCGATCCCCTCAGGAGTGAGCAGTAAGAAATGATCACGCAGCCGCACCGCGACCGCGACGGCGCGTGCCATGGTGATGAGGCCTAGCAAGGCAAGCGCCGCGAGGACCGCGCTCTCACCATAGAAGAAGGCATTCACCGTCGCCTCGGTGAGTGCCTGATCAGAGATGAACGAGGGAACGGAGGCCTGCCCGTTCGTGATGAACCAGCCCGCGAGTGCGCCGAACACGATGAAGATCAGCAAGCCCAGGGCGATGCGTCCGGCGACCGGGGCGGCCCGACGCGGGAAGACGCTCCAGCCGTGGGGAAGGGCGCCCTCGCGCACGGTGACGACGGCGGCCTGCGGATCAAACATCTGGCGCGCTCCTTTCGATAGGGTGCGCCGCCAGTATATGCGGGCCGCATGAGTGCCTGCAAGTGAGACGCACCCCGAGTGGGCGGGCATGGAAAAGGCGCCAGTCACATGACCGGCGCCTCGCTCAAGCTCATAGGAATCAATTTGGTGTCAGAATCACCGACGTGCCCACGGGGGTCCAATCATAGAGCTTCGCCGCGTTCGCGAGCGTCATGCCCACGCAGCCGTGACTGCCGGTTTCGTGGCTGCCATCGGGATTCGTGTGATAGACGTTGCTGCCGGGGCCAAACGACTCACGCCACCATGCGTCGTGCAGGTAGAAGCCACCATCGTGGTAGAGCAGTGCGTAGTTGATGTGCGTCGGATAGTAGTAGAACGGCGAGCCCGGAGGCCAGGGCGAGGTAAAGGTGATGTTCGTCGCCTTATAGCTCACGGACCAGTGGCCGATGGGGCTGGGCAGCTCTGGGCGCCCGGTGACGACATCGAACTGGAACTGGAGCACGCCATCCAGATAGGCGAAGAGCTCTTGCTTGCCGACGCTGACCAGAATCTCTTTCCCCTGGCCGCTCAGCTGCAGGCTCTTCATCGTGTAGCTCGTGCCGGTGCAGTCGCAGGAAGGGATCAGGTCAGGCACGCCGGTGCCATTCTTGTTGACATCACCGTGCAGGCTGCTCTGCAATCTCGGGCTATTGCTATTGGCTGAGGTAACGATGCCGCGCAGCGTGTTCTCGTGCTGGTTGAAATATTTGGTGGCGACGAAGCCACCAGTCGCGATCAGCACGACCGTGACGAGCAGTGAGATGATGGTGAGATTGCGCAGCGTATGCCGAGAGCGCTGAGCCGGAGTGCCCGTTGGCGCGCCATCAGTGGCCATGAAAGGTTTCTCCCCTGTGATTCCAACCCTTGCCCGCGCGGTGCCCCACAAATCCCATTCAGTGAAAGCGCGGTGCTCCTCACTTCGTGGCTCCTCAGCCAAGCGGAGGGATGCTCCTAATTATAGGGAATGCTTCCTGCCAGAGCAATAGCATAGGGGTTGTGTCACCAAAGTGGGCTAGCTCATGCCACGATGATGACTTCGGTTCCTGGCAGCGCCCATGAATAGAGCCATTGGGCCGTGCGCGTGGTGACATTGACGCATCCGTGACTCCCAGATTCGACCTGCCCGCCACTTACCAGGTGCGGCATGTTCGTGCCAGGGCCAAACATTGCGCGCCAGGGGGCGTCATGGATGTAGAAGCCGCCAACGCGGAAGAGCAGGGCATAGTTGACATGCTGGGGCGCGTAATAATTTGGCGAGCGTAGCCCCCACGGCGAATAGAACATCACGTTGCTCTCGCGAGACAGCACCTGATAGGTGCCGGTTGGCGTGTTCAGGCCCGGCTTGCCAGAGGTGGCAGGATTCGCGTAGACCATCTCCTGATCCTGATAAGCCCAGAGCCATTGCTGGCTGATGCTCACCAGAATCACCCGCCCGGCCTGCGTGGGCGCGCCGCCGGTGGGGGGCGGGATGAGCCAGCCGTGTCGCTGACACCGTCGCATCAGCCCATTGCCGAGGTCACGCAGCCCAGGCGCGACACCCGATGAGAGCACTTGCTGGCTCACCGGCTGGCTGGCCGTAGCGCCCGTCAGGCATGAGCTGTCGCCGTAGAAGCCAAAGGCCGGGCTCGTGAGATTGACTCCCACCTCGGCCGGCAGGGCGCGGCTGACGGGGCTGGCCTCACCTGAGGCGGGCCCATTCGCCAGCCACGGGGAGGCGAGATTGAGGGTGAGCGCGAGTGAGACCACGATCAGCAGGCGGCCAGGAGTGGCCAGCGATGCCGGAGCCGGCAGCGATAAGGGAAACCGAGTAGGTGAGACTGTCATGGGAGCGAATTCTTCCTTCCGGGCGTCGCTGGAGGCAGCCGCGCTGGGTTGGAGGTATGCAGAGAGAGGTTCACCTACTCAGGCGAGATGTGCCGCGGATTGGCTACAGAGCTACCCAGGATGGGTGGTGGTGATTTCGCAACGAGGTGGGCGCTCAGGCTTTCGCGCCTGCGAATTGCTCACCGAGCACCTGATCGAGCAGATACGTCGTCGCGGTATCTTTGCCCGCATAGAAGACGATGACGAGCCCGCGCATGTACCAGTGGACGGGATCGCTCGTCTGCAAGGTCACCGTGCCGCCGGGGCGGCTGGCTGAGAGGCCGTCTGACGAGATGAGCTTGGCGTCGGCGCGGGCAGCGGCGATGGTGGCATATTGATAGATCTCCACCCGCGCGTCATCGATCTGAGCCGCCTGCCCACGCACCGAGAGCTGGCTCGATTCCACACTGCCAACCACAGCGACATCCGCGCCAGAGCGGCGTATCGCGCTCAAGAAATCGCTGGCGCCATAATCATGCTTGGCCCAGGGTGGCGCGCACGCCGCCAGTACGACGATGAGCGCGGCGACGGCAGTGAGACGAAGACGTAGCGCCATATCAGTGGATGATGTGATGCGCCATGGCGACGAGCGCCAGCACCACCAAGAGCGCCCCAGAGGCAGGCAGCAGCACGCGCGGCGCCGCGAATGGGCTGCTGCTGAGGAAGCGCTGCGCTTGTGCGGCGGGTGGGGGCGTCACGGCGGCATGCTTCGCGGAGTCGCGCCGGATGGCGGCGAACTCGTCGGAATCGAAGATGCGCTCGTGCAGATCGGCAGGCGGCTCGATATGCGGGTTGCTGCTGATGAGGGCGTCCAGCTCACGATCATCTAGCCGGATCTCCTCCAGGAGGTCGCGGCAGCCCTGGCACGTGGCCAGGTGGGCCTCGACGGCGGCGTGATCGTTGGGCTCAAGCGCATCCGCCAGGTAATCCTTGAGGAGCAGCTCGTCCCGTTCGCTCATCATGACTCGTGACTCCCAATATGCTCGAGGGCGCGAAAATGGTCGCGGAAGGAGCTGCGGGCTCGTGAAAGGTACATCTTGACACCGCTCTCGGCGATATGCAGCACGCTGGCGATCTCCGCATAGGTGCACCCCTGCTGGCAATAGAGCAGCAGCGCGGCGCGGTGCTGAGGCGACATGCGCTGCAGGGACGCGCGCACCAGCTCCACCGTTCCCGCGGTCTCTTGTGGGTCTGCGCTCTCCATATCAGCCGGCTCGTGATCCAGATCCTGCCAGGGTGTCCACACGATCAGCTTGCGCCGACGTAGGGCGTCATAGGCGGTGTTGGTCGCGATGCGATAGAGCCAGGCGGAAAGCTTGAGACTCGCGTTCATCTTCGGCAAGGCGCGAAAGGCTTTGAGGAAGGTGTCTTGCGTCAGGTCGTCCGCCTGTTCCCGGTTCCCCACCAGGTGATACACGTAGTTATAGATGGGTGTCTTGAACTCGTCGTAGATACGCTCGAACGGCCAGGTGGCCAGGGCTGCTTGCGTTTCGGTGACCTCGGTGGTCAGGTCGCTGGTCGCTCCCGCATCGCCAGTGATCGCGGATCCGCTGAGCAGGCTCATTCCACGGCCTCCCTTACCGCGCGAGTCGCCCCGGCCAGCGAGCGCATGCCCAATCAATGGCCGCTCACTGGTTCAACGGACGCCACGCGCAACGGTAACACTACCCGTCGCCAGCCACCCCACTGCCATGCGGATGGGTGGGCACATAGTACACTACATGGTACTTCCGCCAAACAGGATAGCCCAATGGTCCTCATCACGTTATGGAGCGAGCGCAATAGCGTTACTGCGCCGCCTTGGCCGCGTGATAGGGTGGCGCGCCGGTGTCCCTGTGAGCAGGCTGGCGGCTGGCACACGAGCCGGCCGGCGACTCACGCCATATCTTGCTCATCACGCCGCCCCCGTGCTCGCCGCAACAGTGCGCCACCGCCCAGGATGAGCCCGCTGCCGCCGATCAGGGCCACCAGCACCCACAGATAGGCGGCGCCGAATGAGATGTTCGTCAACCCCAGGCCAAAAAGCGGGAAGAGGACGATCATCACGGCGCTGAAGAGGCCGGTGTCGAGTGAGAGCACTGTGGCGCGCTGCGCTTCGGGGGCGCGCTCGTTGAGATAGCGGCTGAGCGCCGGAGCGACGATGGAGTCCATCGAGTAGAAGAGCAGCAAGAAGCCCACCACGGCGATCCACTGGCGCTGCGAGGCCATCGCTAGCAGCCCCAGCGCCTCCGCCAGCACACAGCCCGCCAGTAGCCAAATGCGTGGCAGACGCGCGACCAGCCGCGGGGCCACCGCCGCATAGAGCGCACTGGGGACGACCGCGATGCCAAAGATGAGGCCGACCGCGCTCAAGGAGAAGCCCAGAGTGTGGAAGAAGAGTGATGCGTAGATGCTGACCGTTGCGAAGACGCCCGCCAGTAGCCCTGAAAGCAGGAGGAGCTCCAACAGGATGGGATCACGCCAGACGGCTCGCAGCCCCGCGCCCAGGTGGCGCAGCGGCGACGATCTGTGCTCGCGCGGCATGCGACGGCTCGGCAGCATCAGCAAAGGCGCGATGCCCGCCAGGGTGAGCAGGGTCTGGCAGATGAAAGGCACACTCGCGCCGATCGTGCTGAGGAAGCCACCCGATGAGGTACCGATGGCCTCACCGACGAGCATGACGATGAACATCCGGCTGAACAGCTTGCTATAGCGCGCGGCAGTCTCCGCCAGGCCCGGTGGACCCGCGAGCGACCACAGGTACGCCGAGTCCGCTCCGCCACGAAACGCGAAGGAGGTTCCCGAGAGCACGAAGCTGAGGAAGATGACAGGCGGCACCGGCGCCAGGTAGAGCAGCTCAGCCACGGCAGAGAGCACACAGGCCACGATGAGGCTGGCGCGGCGGCCCACCAAATCGGCAAAGACTCCCGTGGGCGCCTCGGCGAGAAACTTCGCCAAGTGGAAGGTCATCTCATAGAGGCCGATGGCAAACGGGCTATAGCCGTGAGCGGCGAGATAGATCACCCAGATGGCCTGGGTGAACCGCGAGCTGACCGCCAGCGTGTAGAGGGCGTATGCGAGGGCATGCCGGCGCAGATGCGGAGATGTGGCGTGAGCTGTTGACAATGTGGTGTGGTCGAGGGATGAAAGAGACATGGTCGCCGGTTCTCTCTAGGGGCGGTTCGCGTGGGCGCGACGGGGCACGGTGAGGCTGAGAGATGCCCGGCAAAGAATGAAGTGGAGCGGAAGGAGCGCGCCAAACGCGATAGACCCCGCTCCCTCACGGGGCGGACGCGTTGATGGTTGGCGCGTTCTGCCGCGTAAGCGAATGCGCCGGGCTTACGCGGCTTGCTAGCTTGCCTTATGTGGCCGATAGCAGAGGAGTAGGCGGGCGACACCGTTGCGGTGGCCGCGCCGCTGGAAGTTGATGCTCATGCGGGCAATCCTAGCACGCGCCGGTCCACCTTGTCAAAGGCGT
This sequence comes from Ktedonobacterales bacterium, assembly GCA_036391335.1. Classification (GTDB taxonomy): domain Bacteria; phylum Chloroflexota; class Ktedonobacteria; order Ktedonobacterales; family JADMIN01; genus DASWAC01. The sequence goes on along the minus strand of DASWAC010000387.1, from coordinate 5,541 downwards.
CTCGTCCCACGCCTGCGCTATAGTCCGAGGGGGCCGCAGACCCGCAGCCCAGACATGACACGCGCGAGAACGAGGATGACGGCGATGGAACACTGGATCTGTGTGACCTGCGGTGTGCAGTTTCCCGCGAGCGAGCAGCCACCCGAGCGCTGCCCCATCTGCACGGACGCACGGCAATACATCGGCCCAAACGGTCAGCAGTGGACGACGCTCGCCCAGATGCGCGCGCAGGACTATCAGAGCGCCTATCAGGAGCACGAGCCGGGCCTCACCGGCATCGGCACGTCGCCTTCCTTCGCCATTGGCCAGCGGGCGCTCCTGGTGCGTCATCCCCAGGGAAACGTGCTCTGGGATTGCATGACCTTCTTCAATGACGCCACGCTCGCAGAGATCGAGCGGCTGGGCGGCGTCACCGCCATGGCCATCTCGCATCCCCACTACTACTCCACGATGGTGGAATGGGCGCGCCACTTCGACATGCCGGTCTACCTGCACGAGGCCGACCGCAAGTGGGTTATGCGGTCAGATGAGCACCTCACCTTCTGGTCAGGAGATCAGCGCCCCCTGAAGGATGGGCTTACTCTGCTGCGCCTGGGCGGCCACTTCGCGGGAGGCACCGTGCTTCACTGGGCCCAGGGCGCTGAAGGCAGGGGGGCGCTGCTCAGTGGCGATATCATCCAGGTGGTCTCAGATCGCCGCTGGGTGAGCTTCATGTATAGCTATCCCAATCTGGTCCCGCTGCCCGCCGCCGAGGTCGCCCGCATCCAGGCGGCTATCGCGCCCTGGCGCTTCGAGCGGCTCTACGGGGCCTGGTTCGATCGTGTTATCTTGCATGATGCCCACGACGCGGTGCAGCGCTCGGCTGACCGCTACATCGAGGCGCTGCGTCATATCGCGGAGTGACGGCTCATCCTACCTTTGCGTCCTCGGCCCAGAGCTGGGCAGCCGTCGCCGCGTCTGGCAGGGTGGATTCCACGATGCTGCCCGCGCCCATGCGCAGCAGATAGTGGAAGCCGCTCGGGTCGAAGGGCGTGTTGTGTGAGATGAGAAAGACCTGCGCGAAGTGACGCCCGATCTCGCCCGTGGTGAGCACCTGCACCAGCGCATCGGCCCGCTCAGTGTCGAACGCGCTGGTGGGCTCATCCAGGAAGATGAAGCCCGGAGTGGCGCCCATCTCTTCGGGCAGCGTGGCCAGCGCGAAGGCCAGTCGTAGCGCCAGAGAGAACTGGTCGCGCGCGCCACCGGAGAAGAGCGCCTTGGCGACATAGCGTCCGGCGGCCTGGTCCCACACGCGGATGCGCAGGTCGGCGCTGAGGGGATCATCGTCCGGGCGCAGCAAGGTCAGATCGCGATAGCGACCCGCCGTGAGATCCGGCAAGAGGGCGCGCATGTGCGCCTCGGTCTGTGGCAGCACCCGCCGCACGATGCGTGAGCGCGCCTCACGGGCCAGCGAGGCCGCCATCTCGCGCTGGCGCAGGCTTGCCTCACCCTCGCGCAGCCGCGCCTCCGTCGCTGCGGGGTCCAGATCGACGCCATCGAGGCCATGCTTGGCGGCGAGCTCGGTGGCCGTGCGCGTGGCGAAATGGGTCTCGCGCTGCGCCTCAGCGTGTGCCTCGGCCAGCGGTGGCTCTTGCGTGTGATCCACCTCGGCGAGCAGCGGCCACGCCGCGACCAGATGTTCCACCGGCTCGTGGCCGCCCACGGCGATGCCTTGCTCACTCAGGTGCGTGCGCACACGCTCGCGGGTCTCTGCATGCTGAGCCGACAGCGCTACGCCGTGCTCGACATGGGCGGCATGGCGCTCGCGCAGGCCAGCCAGCTCGGCGCGTGCGGCGGGCTCATCCAATCGCGCCAGCTCGTCGTCGGCGGCCGTGCGCGTGGCGTCGCGGTGGGCCAGCAGGCTGGGGAGGTCGTCCGCCTGGGTCGGCTCGGTGGGAACGGCCAGGGCAAGGGTTACTGCCTGCGACCAGGCCTCACGCGTCGTCGGCAGAAGGGCGACTCGGGCGAGATCCGCTTGCCCCTGCTGCGCCGCATAGGTCGCCTTCACCTCAGCGTGCGCCGCGAGCCGGTCGCTCAGCCTGGCCACATCGGCCTCAGTCGCGCCACGCGCGGCGGCGATGACAGAGGCATCCTCTGGCAGATCGAGGGCGGCGAGATCATCCGTGAGCAGCCGATCCGCCTGGTTAGCCACCTGCTGGGCCACTTCGGTGGCCTGGCGCTCGGCAGCTACATCCAGTGTCTGCTTGGGCACGAGACCGAGCGTGCGGGCGACCTCGGCGCGCTCTGCCATCAGTCCGGCGCGCGACGCCAGCACCTGAGCGCGGTCCACCGGCCAGGTGAAAGGCTCACGCAGCAACGCCTGCGCCGCCTGATCGGCCGACGTGGCGGCCTGTTGCGCAGTGGCCACGCGTGCCGTGAGCTCCTCCACCGTCGCGCGCGAGCCACCCCGCGCATCACGAGCCATTTGCGCCTGGGATTCCGCATTGCGCAGATCGCCACGGGCGCGCTCGAGGTCCAGCAATGCCTGCCGCGCGCGCTCTTGCGCCTCAGTGAGGGTGATGGGATCCGTTTCTATGAGGGCATCGAGGGCGGTACGACCATCCTCGATGCTCGCGGGCACGGGCTGGCCAGCCGTGTGCAGATCAGCCTCGACCTGAGGCAGCTCTTCGATGGAGCCCCCCAGCAGCGTGGCCGCCTCGCTGCGAATGCTGGCGCGGGTGAGCTTGCGCTCGGTCTCGCGCAGGTGCGTGTCGTTGTTGCGGGCTCGCCACATCGTGACGCCATAGAAGATGCCCACGATCCAGAGGAGGACAAAGCTTGCCACCGCTCCGATCTGCAGGGGGAAGCGCAGGTCCGCCTTCAAGGTGCTGCCCAGCGCAAGACCCACAAAGAGGAGGAAGCAGAGCACGATGAGCCACATCAGCCGCCACTGCCGGCGGCTCAGGGTTTCGAGCCGGCTCGTGAGATGGTCACGGTGGAAGGCGAGCGCTCTCGCCTCGTCTTCGCCTGTGCGCAGGTGCTCGACCTCTTTGAGGCGCACCCAATAGGCGATGATGTCGCGCACGTTGGCCTGGTGAGCCGCATGCTGCGCCGCCCGGGCGTTGGTCTCGGCCTGGGTCTCCGTCTCGCGCGCCGTCTGTGTCGCTGCCTGAGCGGCGGCGGCAGCCTGGGCCAGCCTGAGGGTCTGCTGCGTATCTACGAGGTCACGTTGGCGCGCCTCGCTGCGCTCGACGGCAGGCAGCAGCAGGTCATCGCGCGCGATGCGGTCATCGAGGTCCGCGACCCGCAGCCGGCGTGCGGCCAGCTCAAAGGCCGCGCGAGCCTGTTGGGCGGTGGCCAGATGCGCCTCGGTGGTCTGTAATGCCGTGACTCGCGCCTGGGCTTGCGGCAGCTCGTGGTCCGCGATGTGGTCCAGCTCGGCCAGCCGCTCGTGGGTGCTGGCCATCTCCGAAGCCAGCGCGCGGGCTACACCGGCTTGCTCTGCGTCGGCGTCTAGCATGCCAATCAGCCTGCTGACCTGCCCCGCGTGGGCAATGGCGTCCTCCAGCTCACCCATGCGCACTGTCATCGCGTCGGTCTGGCGGGCGTGCTCATCCAGTCGGGCGGCCAGCGACTCGCGCTCGACAAGGGCGGCATTGGCACGGGCGGAGCGCAGCCGCGTCGCGACGATGGCCTCTTTCGCGGTGGCGACACGGGCGGCCTCTTGCTGCTGGGCCACCTCGTGCTCAGCGCGGGCGCGTTCCAGAGCGGCACGCTCATCGCCGGTGGGCCACAGCTCTCGCTCGACGGTGATCAGCCGCTCCAGCCCCAGCAGCTTCGCGATGGCCTCCTCCCGCTGACTGCGCGAGAGGGATTCCAGCCGGTCCAACGCGCCTTGTTCCATTAGGCATGAATTGCGCAGCGCGTCGCCGTCCAGCCCATGCAACTCGGCGATGATGCGCTCAGTGACGGCACGGGAGCCATAGACCTCCTCGGGCACGCCGCTGCCACGCCGCATCAGCAGGCGAGCGTCATGCTGGGCGCCACGCTTCCCCGGCGTGAGGGTGCGCCTGACTTCGAGCTCCGTCTCACCAACCACCAGCCGCAGGCTGACCTGGGCGCTAGTGCCCTCGTGTGGAATCAGCACGGCGAGTGAGGGTGGCCCATCCTCGCTCACCAGGGGCGCGCCATAGAGCGCGAAATAGATCGCCTCGAAGAGCGTGGATTTTCCAGACTCGTTGGCCCCCTCGATGAGCACGCCGCCGTGTGGGGGAAACTCCAGATGGATATCGTGCAGGTGCTTGAGTGATTGGACATCCAGTGAGCGGAGCAGGATCATCGCGCATCCTCCCGAGTTTGCAGGCGAGCGAGCAGCAGATCGGCGGCGGCGCGCAGCTCGCGCGCATCTGGATCAGCCAGGGAAGCCAGGCGCTCGGCCAGCAGCAGCTTCACCTCTTGCGTGGGCGAGAGCGAAGCCATGCCCATCGCCTGTGGAGCGCGATCCGGCTCGATGGGGATGAGGCCGCTCGTATCCAGGTCGAAGGAGAACGCTCGCTGTCCCGCGCGGATGATATCGCGGATGGCTAGCCGGCGCAGGTCGGCGCGAGCGATGTGGCCCACCAGCCGCAGCCGCACCATGGTCTCCGGGGTGCACGCCTTCGCCAGCGCCCGCTGAATGCCGGCGGGCATCTTGGCCGTCTCGCGGTTCGCGAGCTCGTCTGTCGGCGCGGATGGCTCTAGCATGGTGGCCTGCGGAGTCGGCACCGGCAGGAGCCCCTCGGTTTCGAGGGTAATATCCGCTCGCGGCTGCTCTGGCACGCTCACATGGCTCACGCACGTGACGCCACTGGCCGCCAGCTCGATCCACACGAAGCCCGAGGTATTCGCCGGGATCTCGAAGTCCATGCGCTCCGTCGCGCCGGTGGCGATCAGCTCGCGCTCATCCACTCGCTGCTGGCTGAACTGCCGTCCCTGTCCCGCCACCACCAGCCGCACGCTTGGGGGCAAGCTCTTGAGGCTTGCCTGACGGATGACCCGCTCACGCCCGTTCGGCGGCGCAGCGCCCTCGATGCCCGCATGTGCCAGCAGCAGCGACACATCCGCGCGCCCAAGCACGTCACCGGGATCCTCGATAGTGATGCCCACGAGCGGATCGCTCGCCGGTGGGGGCGCAGGGTTGCCCGAGAGGCCAAGCAGAGCGACGCTGAGATCATCGAAGGCGTAGAGCCGGGGGATGAGTGTCTGGCCGGGCGCGAAATAGTCGAGCCCTTCGAGCGCGTCATAGAGGCGAAGGGGCGATTCCGCGCCCTGCTCGGCGTTGGCGCGTGGGGTGTCGTGGCTGCCGCTCACGGCTACACAGGTGACGCCGGCGCGTCGCAATCGGGCCAGCTCGCTGGCGACGAAGGCGCGCTCGAGGTTGCTGGGCGTGGGCGAGTCGAAGAGATTGCCTGCCACCAGGAAGAGGCGCGCGCCGTGTTCCACCGCGTAACTGACGGCGGCGGAGAAACCGCGGCGCAGGCGCTCGTGGCGCTCGGCCCGGCGCTGCGGGCTCAGTCGCGGGAG
>DASWAC010000386.1:0-1756 GCA_036391335.1 Ktedonobacterales bacterium | reverse complement strand
TCCCACTGAGCGAGGCCCCGCCAGACGCCAGTGGCTGCACGATCAGCCGCAGCACCCACCAGGTCGCCGCGCCGCGCACGTTGGGCTGCTCCATCACGGCGAAGCGTGTCGTGTCGCTTCGTTTGGCATAGCAGACGGCATGCGCCGGGCATGCGTTGCTGAGGTCACCGGCCACCGGCGCGGTGGTCTGGCCGGCCCACCCCTGGGCAGTCAGCCTCGCGTAGACGAAGTTGCTCACCTGGGCGGGAGGTTGGCCAGTCACGCAGACCGTCACCAGACGATATTGGAATCCATTCGCCTCTGGCGCCGTGGCGGTGACGCCCACCGCGCCCGACGGCAGGGTGATGTCCTCGAAATGCTTGCCCACTGATGCTGCCCCGGCAGACTGCAGGCCAGGGACGCCGGAGCAATTCGTTGAGTCGTGCGCGGCGCCTTGGGCATCGCATGCTGAGAGCGCAATGGCACAGAGCAAGCCAATGGCCACGATGACGCCGGCGCGAATAGGGGTCATGAGCGAGTATCCTTCGTGGTGAAAGCCAACCAGACGCTCCCATTCTACCGCGAAGTCGCTTCCCGCTGAATAGCGCGAGTGAAGGGCACTCGCAGCGGCGCGCGGGCGGCACGATCGCGGGGCTCGATGTGTTGAGATACTCAGCCTGTGGGCCCGCCAGCGGGCGAGGGCACATAGAGCAGCCGGGAAGCCGGCCGGCTAGTGCGCGTCGCCTTCGGGCGGCGTCTGGTCGGTGGCGTCTTCCGCCGGGATTTCCGTGCGGGCCGTCGTGGTCGCCTTCGCGCCATTGGTGGGCGTCTCGGCGGGCGTGGGGTCCGCATCCATCGTGTTTGCCAGGCCAGGCACTCGCTTGAGCAGGTCATCCATCTTGGTGCCGGTCAGCGCCTCGATCAGCAGCGGCACCTGCGCGACGATGTTGACGATGTCGTTGGTCACGCGGCTGGCGCCCAGGCTCCCGTTCGAGCCCGAACCTGTCGAGACGATGCTGATGCGGTCCACCTTCGAGAGCGGCTCGGCCAGGGCAGTGACGATCGCGGGGAGGTTCCCGATCACCTTGTCGAGGACAGCGGCCTGGTTATATTCCTGATAGGCGGCTGCCTTCACGCGCATGGCTTCCGCCTCAGCCTCGCCTTTCGCGCGGATGACCTCTGCCTCGGCCAGACCGCGGGCGCGAGCTGCCTGGGCTTCTGCCTCGCCACGGATCTTCGCGGCCTCGGCCTCTGCTGCTGCCTGGGCACGCAGGGCGAGCGCGCGACCCTCGGCCTCTAGCGAGGTGCGCTGCCGGTCGGCCTGTGCCAGCTGCTCGACCCGCGCGCGCTCTGCCTCGGCGGCGCGGACGACGGTTGCCTCGAGCTCTTTCTGGCGGCGGGCACCCTCGGCCTCTTGCACCTTGACCTGGGCTGTCTTCTCGATCTCCTGTGCCTTCGCGGCCTCGGCAACGATCTGCTGCTGCATCACTTGCTGCTGCAATTCAGTCGCCTTGTCGGCCACCACCTCCTGCTTCTTCACCTCGGCGTCATACTCGGCGCGCTTGAGCGAGAGGTCACGTTGTGATTCAGCCTGCTTGGTTTGCGAGATGGTCTCGGCGGCGACACGCTCCTGGTCGGCCTGTGCGCGTGCCACGGCGGCCTCGCGCTGAGCGCTGGCCTGCTGGATCTGCGTGTCACGCGCGGCGAGCGCCACGGCGACATTCGCGTCGCGCTTCACGCGCTCGACCTCGGGCCGGCCCATATTCTCGATATACTG
>DASWAC010000385.1:0-11866 GCA_036391335.1 Ktedonobacterales bacterium | reverse complement strand
CGAGTGTATGTCAGCGCGAGCCAGCGTGACATACGTTTCCGTGATGAGCTCATCTCAGCCCTGGCGCATGCCGGCGCCAACGTGAGTCACCGTGACCAAGCTCCCGTCATGGCCGACGCCATCGCCGCGTGCGAGGTCTTCGTCGTCATCTATGCGACCGATGCCGCGGTCGAGTCGGCCATGCGGCAAGAGTGCGAGCTGGCCTATGCGCTCTATGCACGCGAGTCGGGGCGGCGCCTCATCCCCGTGATGGCCCCACGCGCCGAGGGGAAATCGTCGGACGCCGCCATCAGACAGGTTCTCCGCCAGCTCGGTCTGGAGCACGCCACCAGCGCCGTGCACAGCACCGGTGGCGGCATACGCGGGCACGCCAACCGCAATAGCGTGAGCGTCTCGCAGCGCACGCTGACGCGGGCACGCAGCTATTTCGAGGGCCTGCTCCACGAAGAGCCCGCCGACGAGGTCGCATGGCACGGCTTGGGCGATATCCTCGCCCTCCTCAGCGATAACACCTCCGCCGTCTCGGCCTACGAAGAGGCCCTCAAGCTTTGCCCTGACGACGGTGTAATCTGGTGCGATACCGGCACCGCCTATATGCGCTTGAGTCGTTACGATGACGCTCTTCGAGCCTTCGATAAAGCCCTGGAGCTTTCCCCCGCCTCAGCCCGAGCCAACGACCAGCGTGGGCGCGCCTTACTGGCTCTGGGTCGCCCAAAAGAAGCCCTCATGATGTATGAGGGGTTGCTCCAATCAGATGGCTCCTCACCGTGGCTCTGGCATGCCCGCGGGTTATCTCTCCTCGCGCTGGGTCACGCGGATGAGGCAGTGGCATCCTTCCGGCAAGCCGTGCAGATCCTTCCGGAGTTCTCGGTGGCCTGGCGTGACATGGCGGGCGCGTTGCGCGCCACCAGGCACTGGGCCGAGGCAGAGATGGCGCGGCAGAAGGCCGAGCGGTAGACTCCCCATGACCCTCCGAGCCTCAGCCGAGCCAAGGCGTGCTATCCTCTTCCTGGAAGCATGCGAACCATCGGGCAGAGGGGATTGTCGTGATTGAGGCCGAAGACCAGGGATGTGTCTACTTTCGCTTTGAGGGGCTCAAGGATGCGCCGGAGGTGGCGCACGCGGTATTCACGCGGCTCGGTGGACACAGCCAGCCACCATTCGACGAGCTGAATCTCAGCGCCTCCACCGGAGACGATCCTGAGATCGTGAGACGCAATCGCGCCATCGCCTCTGCCACGCTCGGCCTGCCCTTGGTCAGCGCGAAGCCAGTCCACGGCGGTGAGGTCGTCATCATTGACAGGGATCTGACCGGCTCGACACACGAGGATGGCTGGCACGAGCGGCTGCGTGACCGCCTGCGCTTCATCGAGGCTGATGCCATGGTGACGGATATCCCTGGCGTCGCGCTCTTCTGGGCCTATGGTGACTGCTCGCCCATCCTCATCTATGATCCCGCCCATCACGCCATCGCCCTGGCGCATGCCGGTTGGCGCGGGGCCGCCGCCGCCGTGACGCGAAACACCCTGCGCGCGATGGCTCGCCGCTATGGCACCCGCCCGGAGGAGGTCCTGGCGAGCATCGGGCCATCTATCGGGGCGTGCTGCTACCAGGTAGACGATCGGGTTCTGGCCAGCTTTGCGGCAAGCCCTCTGGGGGCGGGCACCGAGGTGATCGAGTGGCGCACAGATGAGCGGGGAGTCCCGCGCGCCTATCTGGATGTGCCACTGACCAGTGAGGCGCAGCTGCTGGCTGAGGGTGTGCTCCGGGAGCGCATCGAGCTCTCTGGCTTCTGCACGGGCTGTGGACCTGACCTCTTCTACTCGAATCGCAAAGGTCCGCGGCACGGCGGGCGCTTTGGCGTCGCCATCGGTCTGCGCGAGGTGCGCGATGGCTGACGAGATGACGCTGAGCGAGCGGCTGGCCAGCATTCGCGTACGCATCGCCCAGGCGGCGGCGCGCGCGGGTCGCACGGCTGCGAGCGTGGAGCTCGTCGCGGTGACGAAGACGCTTTCGACCCAGACGGTGCGCGCGGCCTATGATCTGGGTCTGCGCCGCTTCGGCGAGAACCGCGTGCAAGAGGCGCGCGAGAAGATTCCCGCGCTTGGGCTCGCCGGCAGCCATTGGGAGCTCATCGGCCATCTACAAACGAATAAGGCCGGCCCGGCGGTCGAGCTCTTCGAGCGCATCCAAAGTGTGGATAGCGTCCGACTCGCCGAGGCGCTCTCGGTCCGTGCGCGTGCGAGTGAGCGCGAGATGCTCATATTGCTCGAGGTAAACATCGCCGGTGAGGCCAGCAAGTCGGGCTTCGCGCCTGCCGAGCTGAGTGGGGCGGCGATGGCCATCGAGCGGTTGCCAGGGTTGCGCATCCAGGGATTGATGACGGTCGCGCCCATCGCGACGGAGCCTGAGCTGGTGCGTCCGGTATTTCGCCAGACTCGCGAGCTGCTCGCCAGCCTGCGCGAAGGGGGCGCCGGTCGTGAGGGCTGGGACCAGCTTTCGATGGGCATGAGCGACGATTTCGAGGTTGCCATCGAGGAAGGCGCGACCCTCATCAGAGTGGGACGTGCGCTCTTCGGGGAGAGAGCGACGCCACCGAATAGAGTACAATAGGTCCGCGATGGGGAAGTGTTAGGCTATCCCCCCAAAAGCCGAAAGGCAAGGATGACATGGGTTTCGCGGCACACCTGGGCAGCCGGCGCATCAGGCAAAACCATGCGCTCGAGCATGCCACGATGACTATCCTGGCGGGTTGGATTCCTGGCTTGGCTATGAGCGCCCGCTCATATACGAAGGGCTTCACTATCTTTGGTGACCTGGATCCTGCCGTGGTCGGCCACGCGTGCACCGAGGCGCTGGTCCGGCTGCGTGGTGGCGAAGATGATCTGGCCATTCACCCCAACTGTGGAACGAATTTCACCGTCGGCACCTCGGTGATGATGCTGGGCTCGCTGCTGGCGCTCAACACGAATAACTCGCGCCGCCAGCTCGCGGGCATGCTGGCCAGCGCACTCACCGGCGCTGCGGCCTCACGGCGGCTTGGCGCCTTTGTGCAGCGGCACATCACCACCTTGCCTGATATGGCCGACCTGCGGGTCTCGCACGTGCGCACCCGGCACATGCGCGGGCGTCGCGTGGTCGAGGTGGTCACGGGAACGCTCTGAGCGTGTAGGAGAGACTGATGACTGGGTTTCTAGGCGTTTTGGGTCAGCTCGATATCTTGCATCGCCTGGTGACGATCGTGGGCTACGCGATCATCCTCAGCATGATCCTCACCTTTCTGCTCAGCTTCCTTTCCAGCATTGACTTCGTGCGCCCGTGGGCAGCATTTTTCCGCAAGGTCACTTCGTGGCTGATCGAGCCCATCGCGCGGCGCATTCCTGCCATGTCCCTCGGGATGTTCGACATCACGCGGACCATCGCGTTCATCTTCATCCTGTGGTCCACTGGCATCATCATGAGTTTCTTTGGCAACGTGTTGCCCAGCGGCTGGTAGGGCGATGGAGCCTCCCTGTGCGAGCGCCCTGCGTGAGGCGGCTGATGGCGTCTCGCTGACGGTGCGGGTGATGCCGCGGGCCAGCCGCGCCGCACTCGCCTGCGAGCAGGGGACCCTGCGGGCACGCGTGCTGGCGCCCCCGGTGGATGGCGCGGCAAATGAGGCGGTGATCGCGCTGCTGGCCGAGCGGCTGCGAGTGCCCCGGCGTGACATCACCCTGCGACAGGGCGCGGCCGCCCGCCTGAAGGTCTTCACCGTCACGGGGCTCACCCGCGCCGAGGCGCTGCGCAGACTGGCTGGCCCATGAAGCCTTTGCCGTCCACGAGCCCGCGCCTCCCAACAACGTCTGTGGCATCCCATTACCACACCACAGACAGCCCCTCCAGGCCACGGAAGCTGATGGTCTCGCGCCAGACCGGCGCTGTCTGGCTCAAGCGCAAGCCGGGGAAGCGAGCCAGCAGACGCGGAATCGCGATGGCGGACTCCAGCCGGGCAAGCGGCGCGCCCAGGCAGTAGTGGATGCCCATGCCGAAGGCCAGGTGGCGCGGGCCTGTCCGCGTGATGTCGCAGCGCTCTGGGTCCGCGAAGACGTCTGGATCGTGGTTCCCTGCGCCGAGCACGAGGTTGACGACCTGCCCCGACGGGATGACCGTCCCGCCGAGCTTGATCTCCGTGGTGACATAGCGCGAGGCCATCTGGCTGGGCGAATGAAAGCGCAGGAACTCCTCGATGGCTGGCGTGATGAGTGCGGGATTCTCGGTTAGCAGCCGCATCTGGTCAGGATGCTGCAGGAGGAGGAGCATCCCATTGCCGATGAGGTTGACCGTCGTCTCGTGGCCTGCCATCAGCAGCGTGGTCGCCGTGACGATTAGCTCTTGCTCGCTCAGGCGGTCCTCTTGCTGGTGCGCGACCAGCAGCTTGCTCAGCAGATCGGCGCCAGGATGGGCGCGCTTCTCGGCGAGCAGCTCGCTGAAATAGCCGAAGATATCGAGGCAGGTCGCGGCAGCCCGCTCGTAGGCCGGGCCGATCTCTTCCGCCCGCTTGCAATCCACTGCGCGCACCAGTACCCGCGCCCACTGGCTCAGGCGTGGCTTCGCCTCGGCCGGCACACCCAGCATCTCCGCGATGAGTGTGAGGGTCAGGGGGAGCGCATAGTCACTCACGATATCCAGCTCGCCGCGCGTGGCCGCCTCGGCCAGCAGGGCATCCGCGATGGCTCCGATGCGTGGCCGCAGCCCGTCAATCATTCGCGGCGTGAAGACGGCACTCACCAGCCCGCGCAGACGGGTGTGGCTTGGCGGATCGTTGAAGAGGAGCGATTGTCGCGCCAGCGCCCCGAACAGGGCAATAGGGTCTGCCAGTGAGAGGGCAGCGTCGCCCTCGGGCTCGCTCGCGTGGTGGGTGAGCCGGTGGTCCTTGAGCGCCTGGAGGATGTCCGCGTGGCGCAGCACATGCCAGGCGGGCGCACCGCCCTCATCGAAGGGCAGCCCGTGGTGCACCGGGTTCGTTGCGCGCACGCGTCGGTACACCGCGTAAGGATCGTTGCGAAATTCAGCCGAGAAGTAGTCGAAGATATCCGCCACCATGGCTGCCGGCTCCTCGTTAGGCCCCGCGAATCGCGCACGTCGCAGCCTGCCCGAGATGCCGGCACGTGGTGGCCAACATAGGGGAAGGTTGCGGTGTCACGAGCTAAAGTGGTCCTTGATGTCGAGGAACATGACGGTGGGCTCCACGCCTGCTGCCCGGAATATGGCCAGCGCACCGGGAACCGGCGTCACCTGGCGATAGGCCTGGAAAGCATCGCGGCTGATCCAGATGCCGAGCACGCGCCAGAGCGTTGGGTCGGCCTGATCTTGTATCAGGAATCCCGCGCGCAGGGCAGCGGGTCGCTCAGCCTGATTGAAGGCTTGCTGAAGAGTAGCCCAGCTCTCCTGGGGCACGTGGCCCTCGACGCTGGCCATCATCATGATTGGTAGCTCCTTTGCTGGGGGACGGGCGCGCAGAGGCGACAATGGCTCGGGGTCGCCGCAATGCCTACACCCTACCACATTCGCTTGCGGCGTATCCGCCTCACACAGCGATGGCGCGCAGCTCATCATCTGGCAGGGGACGCAGCAGGCGCAGCAGTCGCTCTGGCTCGGTCTCGTCAGGATTCAGCCAGGCAGCCTCGTCTTCACGACGCAAGATGGCGGGCATCCGATTGTGCACCGGCGCGACGATGGCGTTTGGTGTGGTCGTGATGATGACGCACGCCTGCCGCTCTTGCCCGGCACTGTCGCGATAGGTGTCCCAGATGCCGGCAAGGCCGAACATCTCGCCATCGTCGCGGGTGAAGAGGATCTTCGCCTTCTTTGCGCCGGGGACCGCCTGCCATTCGTAGAACCCCGTGGCGGGGAAGATGCAGCGCTGCAGGCGGAGCGGCTCTGCAAAGGTGGCCTTTCGCTCGATGCCCTCTGCCCGCGCGTTGATGAGTGGCTTGTCAGACCAGGTCGTGCGCAATCCCCAGCGCATCAGGATGAGCACGCGATCGGCAGCCACCACCGGGACCATCTCGGTGGGGCGCACATCAGCATTGGGGAAAAGCTCGGAAAACAGGCTGGTCGTCTGAAAGCGAGTGGTGATGTCGTTGGGTCGGAGGAGCTGATAACGTCCGCACATGGTAAACCTCTCTTCTGCCCATATATTCTCACACCGGCGGGGGAAGTCGGATAGGGATGCCACTCCCCTTTTGACGGTGGCGCACGCTCCCAAGGTTTCGGTATAATCCAGCCGGAATGTCTCTTTAGCACTGCTAAGGCAATCTGAGAAGAAAGCGGACGATCATGGCACAGACCGCGGAAGACACTCGCCAGACCACCGGCATGCCTACTGCCGAGCGCGCCCCCGAGAAGCCGCGGAACCAGCGCACCGCCAGTCGTCAGCTCTTCGCGCTGCTGCGTCCCTATCGCGGGCGTCTCGTCTTCGCCGCGCTCTTCCTCGTGCTCTCGCAGGGCCTTAGCCTCGTCTTTCCGCTGGGTCTGCGCAGCCTGCTCGATACCATCCTGGTGCAGCGCAGCACGGCCTTGCTGACTACCATCGTCATCGCGCTGCTCATCATCTTCGTCGTGCAGATGGCGCTCAGCGCGGTCCAGAATTACATCGTCACGTCGCTCGGTGAGCGGCTCACCTTTGACCTGCGCACGCGCCTCTTTCGCCACCTCCAGCGACTGCCGCTGAGCTTTTTCGACAGCCGGCGCACCGGCGACCTCACCAGCCGCATCACAAATGACATCACGGTGTTGCAGGGGTCGCTCACCGGCAACATCCTCCCGGTGGTCTCGCAGGTGGTGGTCCTCTTCGGCGCCATCGGCATCTCACTCGCCATCAACTGGCGCTTCTCGCTCATCGCGATGCTGGTCGCGCCCATCGCGGGCATCATCTTCGTGGTGCTGGGTCGCCGCATCCGCGAAGCGACGCGCGGCGTGCAAGAGGGACTGGGCTCGGCGGGCACGGTGCTCGAAGAGGCGATCTCGGCGCCTCGTGTCGTAAAGGCCTTCAATCGTGAGGACTATGAGGTAGGCCGCTTCACCGAGCGGATGCGCGCCTCGCTGCGTCAGGCGCTGCGCCGAGCGCGAGTGCAGTCGCTGCTGGGGCCGCTCTCAGGGCTGGTGGGCTTCACGGCAGTGGTGATCGTGCTGTGGGTCGGCGGGCAGGAGGTGCTGGCGGGCCGGCTCACCGCCGGGGACCTCATCGCGTTCATCTTCTACATGTTCATGGTCATTGGCCCGGTGACCTCCATCGCCCAGCTCTTCTCCCAGCTCCAGGCGGCATTCGCCGCGTCTGAGCGCGTCTTCGAGGTGCTCGATGTGCCCGCCGAGGTCGCAGACGCCCAGCAGCATGCGCCGTCGCTGGCACGGGTGCGGGGCGAGGTGCGCGTCGAGGGCCTTTCCTTCACCTATGCGCCCATGGTCACCGAGGCAGGCGAGGTGCAAACACGTCCGGAGGTGCTGCGCGATGTGCGCTTCACCGCCCGGGCCGGGCAGGTCGTGGCCATCGTGGGGCCGAGCGGCGCGGGGAAGACGACCATCCTGAACCTGCTCTTGCGCCTCTATGAGCCTGGCCACGGCATGATCTTCGTGGATGGCGTTGACATCACCTCGGTCAGTGTCGCCTCGCTGCGCGAGCAGGCCGCGCTCGTTCCCCAGGAGCCGGTCCTCTTTGGCGATAGCATCGCCACGAATATCCGCTATGGGCGGCTGGACGCCACCGACGAGGATGTCCGCGCCGCGGCGGAGGCTGCCAACGCCATGAGCTTCATCAGGGAGCTGCCCGATGGGCTCGAGACGGTCGTGGGTGAGCGTGGGGTGCGGCTCTCGGCGGGCCAGCGGCAACGCATCGCCATCGCCCGGGCGCTGTTGCGCGACCCGCGCATCCTGCTGCTCGACGAGGCCACCGCCGCCCTTGACAACGAGTCGGAGGCCCTGGTGCAAGATGCCCTGGCCAGCCTGATGCGTGGCCGCACGACACTCGTGGTGGCACACCGGCTCACCACCGTCGAGCACGCCGACCAGATTCTCGTGCTGGATGCGGGCCGCATCGTGGAGCATGGCACGCACGACGAGCTGATGGCGCAGCGCGGCCTCTATGAGCGGCTCTATACGCGCAGCTTCGAGGATGACAGCCCGGCGCGCTAGAAAAACGCGGCGAAGCGGTCGCGCATCAGCTTCCCGGCAGTGATCTCCTCCGCCTCGGAATAGCTCCCTGGGCTGAAGGTCGCGCCGGTCCGCGCCCGCAGGCTCGCCTCGAAGGCTGCGATGACGGCTTCCATCGCCGGTGGCTGGTCGGTAGCCTGGTCGAGGCCGAGCGCGGCGTTGTGCAGGCGTGTGCCGAGGCGCTTGCGCGTGTTGTTGTTCAGGTCGAGGAGACTGCTGAGCGCTTTGGGCTCGAAGTGCACGTAGACGCCCGCCTGATAGAGCGTGCCACCGCGGCGGCGCACCTGGCATAGGCCCACGAGCTTTCGCTTGCCGACCACGACCTCGTAGGGCGAGAGGGTGCCATAGCATGCCAGCCGCAGCGGATCATCTTTCTCCAGGGGTGGGAGCTTGCGAACGTCTTCGACGGGGATGACGTGCGCCTTTTCCACGCCGAGTGCCTGCAGGGCGTCTTCCCATACCTCGCCCAGCCAGCGATAGGCCTCCACCACATCGCTTGTGTCCAGCGCGTGGCCAGCGGGCAAGAGGATATCGAGATTGAGCAGGTGCTCATCCACGCGCACGGCCGCGCCCCCGCTGGAGCGCCGATAGACTCGCACGCCGGCCGCCTCGCAAAGCTCTGGCTTGGCCAGCCCCGGCTTTTGCCCGTTGCCCATCACCAGCGCCTGCTCATCCGGCACATACCAGCGCAGGGCAGGGGAGCGGCTGGAGGTCAGGTGCTCCAGCAGCGCTTCGGCGAGCGCCAGCTGGCGTCCCATTGGCTCATGCGAGAGCCCAAAATGCCGCCACACGGCGGCGTTCTTCCCGTCACTCATCTATGGCGCCTCCCCTGCTGGCTTGTCCATCTATTGTACCCGCTGCGCCTGGGATTCCACTCGCGAGTGGCGGGCCGCCCCAATCTGATCCGCTCGCCGCGGCTGGCCCTGGCCCACGTCTGGGAGGAGGTGGAAAGCTGAAACGTCCTCAGGTGCTCTTACTCCTCCAGCAGCGCGATCAGGGCGCGCAATAGGCGAGTGAGGTGCTGATACTCCTTGTGACCTAGCCGCGCTGCCCAGTCAGCCTCAATCTGCCAGATGACCTTGCGGACGGTGTCCTCCACCGCTCGCCCGCGCGCGGTGAGCCGGACCACCTTTGCGCGTCGGTCAGTTGGGTCCGGCACGCGCTCCACATACCCAAGCGCTTCGAGGTCGTCCACGAGATAACCCATTGACTGCTTGGTCATGAGCGCCGCGTCGGCGAGTGCGGTGAGCCGGATGCCCTCGGGCGGGATGTGTTGGAAGACGGTGAAATGAGCCGGCCGCACGTCGTCGAAGTCGGCCGCCGCCAGTCCCGCCACCACCTGCCGCAGCGCCGCTTCGCGCGGAATGCGCAGCAAGGCGCCGATCATGCGGCGATCGTCCTCCCCGGCCTGGGTCATTGTCCTCCCCCTGAGCTGGCGGCCATGCCCGTGACGCGTCGCTTCGTGGGGACTGCCAGCCGCGGAGTGCGCCATCGCGGACCAGCACCACAGCAAGAGACGCTACATCCCCTTGACAGTTTCGTCAGACCCTCTTACTATCTACCTAGTCAGTCTTCCTTACAATCATACCACCTTACCATCTTACCCGGCAACCTCGACACGCCGGGCCAGTCACAGGGGAGGACGACCAACTATGGCAGGCGACGCGCGTAACAAGAACCGTGAGCGCATCATCAACGTGCGCAGACTGGCCGCACTGGATATCGCTCTCCATGGCGCACCGTTGATCCTGGTCGAGTTCGGCGCGGCCGTCGCCATCGGCGCAGCGGGCGGCGTCTGGCTGACTTCCACCGCTATTCCAGTGAGCCAGGGCACGGCGCTGCTCAGGCTCGTGTTTGGCGCGTACCTCCTCTGTGTGGCGATCAACTACGTGCCGCTGCTGCTCTACGGTATCGCCGTCGCGCGGCGCGGGAGTGCACGCCAGGAAGCCGCGGCTGAGCTGGCCGAGAAAGACGGCCGATCCGCGCGCAGGTATGGCACTCAGTCACTGCTGCTGATCCTGCCGCTGGTAATCCCCGCCCTCGCGCTGGTACAAGAGATACACGGACGGCGTGGCGCCGCACAATAGCGGCAACGCACCCGATATGCTACACCCTTGGTATTCAGTAACGACCGTGCGCGCGCGCCGGCGCGGATGAGGGGGATAGGGCCATTCCGTAGCTGCCGACTTGGGCGCCTCTACGTCAGTTGCCGTGTTCGCAAACCTCAACGGCAGCTACACGCGGCGAGACACCGACATGGGCAGACGGCTTGCGCCTCCACCTGGGAGACCGGAATGTGAAACGCGCTCCTCCTTCTCATAGTGTGCCTCGCGATCTCTGGAGCTAATCTCTTATGGTCTTGCTTGCTCGCGCGCGATCGTTGCCACGCCCAGTGTGGGCCCTCTTTGCGGGCACCTTCATCAACCGGTTTGGCAGCTTTGTCATCCCATTCCTCGTGCTCTATCTCACCCGCACTGGCTATTCCATTGCCGATGCGGGCTTCGCAGCCAGCGCATATGGGGTGGGCAGCGCCATCGCTTCGGGTGTGGGTGGCGTCCTCGCGGACCACCTCGGCCGTCGGCTGAGCATCGCCGCATCCATGTTCGGCTCAGCGGCCACCATGCTGCTCCTTTCGCAGGCGCGCGGCCTGGCGCTCATCATTCCGCTGACCCTGCTGGCGGGCGCGACCAGCGAGATGTATCGCCCCGCGGCGAGCGCGCTCATCGCTGATCTGATTCCCGCCGGCGAGCGGGTGACCGGCTTCGCGCTCTACCGCCTCATGATCAACTTAGGCGTCGCGTTTGGCGTGGCGCTCGCGGGTTTCCTGGCCGATCACTCGTTCCTCGCGCTCTTCGTGGGCGATGCGCTCACCTCGGTGGCCTTTGGGTTCGTCGCGCTCGCCCTGCTGCCTCGCACCGAGCCCGCCGAGGCTCGTCCCCCCGCCGATCAGCCTCCGCTTGCGGCGCTCCGTGTCATCATCGCGGACCGGCCCTTCGTGCTCTTCATGCTGGCGTCCAGCCTTGCCGCGCTCGTCTATTTCCAGTCGCTGTCCACGCTGGGCTTGCAGGTGCGTGCCGATGGGCTCTCCAATTCCGCCTATGGGCTCCTGCTGAGCATCAACGGGGTGTTCGTCCTCGTCTGTGAGCTGCCCCTCACCACCTGGACTCAGCGCCAGCCAGTGCGCGTGATCATCGCCGGTGGATATTTCTGCGTGGGCCTGGGCTTCGCGCTGACCGGCGTCGCGACCGTCTTTCCGCTGCTCGCCCTCACCGTCTGCGTCTGGACCCTCGGCGAGATGCTGAGCTCGCCGGTCGCGTCGGCCTATGTCGCCGACCTCGCCCCCGCCGGGATGCGCGGACAATATCAGGGCGTCTGGGGCGTCACCGCGTCGCTGGCGCTCATTCTCGCTCCGGCTCTCGGCGCCCGCGTCTTCGCGTGGAATTCCCACGCTCTCTGGCTGATCTGTGGTGTGCTAGGCCTGCTGGCCGCCGCGATCATGTATGGCATTGGCAGACATCGCGTAGGCGGCTAGGGTTTGTCGGACGAATCATGAGCCGAGCTAGATGACGACGGCGGGATGACCACCGTCGCTCGGTAAATGGCAGTGCGCTTCTCATAGCGCGTGGCAAGGCCACGCCACTGTTTGAGCCGGTTAATGCAGCGCTTGACCACCTTGCGC
>DASWAC010000384.1:0-4908 GCA_036391335.1 Ktedonobacterales bacterium | reverse complement strand
ATGACACTCTGCTCAGCTTGATTATACATCTGCATCCGCTTGGCCTGATCCAGCGTCTTGTCCGCCTGGTCCATCAGCTGGTCGAGGGTAGGATCGCTGATGCCAAACGCGTTATAGAGCGCGCCGGTGTGGAAGATGTTGGTCAGGAAGTCCTGCGGATCAGCATAGTCGGCGAGCCAGCCGATATTCCACATTTGCAGGGGATTGTTAGCAGCGCCTGGGAGGCTGATGTTTCGGCCAAAGATGTGCCGGTCGAGCGACTGTGCCTGCACGTTCAGCCCCAGCGCCCCGCTCCACTGATTGGCGGCGCCCTTGGCGATCTTTTCTTCCGTCTGCTTCCCATCACGATAGGTTACCACGATCGGCAGCAGGCTCGAGCCCGTAATGTAGGCGCAGTAATCGTGCGTCTTGTCGAACCTGCTCACCGTTGCCGGGCAGGAGTCCTGCGCCTGCTTCAGCAGCTTCTTCGCGGCATCCTGGTTTCCCGTCACCGACGGCGTGCCATCGGCATCAGGATTCACCAGGCTGGGATCATAGCCCGGCATGCCAGCCGGCACGAAGTGGTTCGTTGGTGTGGCGCCCCCCTGAGTGACACCATCCACGAGGATCTGCTTATTGAGGGCCAGCGCAAATGCCTGACGCACCTGGAGGTTGTCGAACGGTGCCTTCTTCTGATTCAGGCCGAAGTAGCGAGTGACCAGGGTCGCCGTCTGATGGAAGTCGCCCTGCCCCTGCGCCGTGGGGAAGCTGGCGTTGGGCACGTCCACCTCATCATAGAGCCCCTGCTTGTAAGACGTGTAGGCATCGTCAGACGATGTGATGACCGGTCGCACGACCTTGGTGAGCGTGATGGGGGCGTTCCAGGCGGTCTCCCAGGCGTCATTGGGCACCATGGTGAGCTGGGTGCTGTTGTTCCCGTAGGACTGCACCTTGAAGGGGCCGGAGCAGCCACCCTGGTCGAGATGATCAACCCAGGTGCCACCGGGATACTTGTTGATGAAGGACTCTTCCACCGCATAGGAGGTGGGATAGGTCATCGCCTCCATGAAATAGGAGATGGGCTGGTCAAGACGGATGCGCAAGGTGAGCGGATCGATGACGCTCAGCCCCTTGGTGGCGTCGTCGTGATCGCTGATGAGCGATGGCACCGCCGTCCTCGGGCTCGGTGTCAGATTGACCTTGTTGTCCGCACCAAGGATGTGGTTCAGATAGCCCGCGGCCACGTTGCCACAGGGTGACGGCGAGGGATCAGGGGAGCCCGTGCCATACGTGAGGCCGTCGAAGGAGTGGTCATTTATCGCCCCGCCAAACGCGGTGGGATCACACAGACGTGGATCGAGCGCGCGGTCTATGGAATAGGCGAAGTCGTGCGCGGTGATGGGCTGGCCATCGGAGAACTTCATATTGGGACGCAGGTGAAAGGTGTAGACTTTGCCGGAGGTATCGATCTCGGGCAACGCCGCCGCGGCGTCAGCCTGCACGTTGAGCCCCTTATCGAGGCTGAGCAGCCCGACGAAGAGCATGTTGATGCTGCCCGTATCCGCCGCATACTGCAGCGACGCGGGGTCGAGCATGGCGCCGTAGGCGATCTTTGAGGCCTGCCCGGCATAGGGCCAGGTGAAGACCTGATTCTGCGCCAACGTCTGTGGGCCGGCCGTGTTCGAGCCGCACGCGGCGAGCAACAGCGTGGTCAGCACGGAGAAGACGGCAGCTGCGCGCACTCCGGCCGTGCGCCATCGAGGAGTATGGTGGGCCGACGCGCCGGGAAAGGCCATAGGAAGTGTCCTCCTGGAGGAGCAACACGACACCAGTGGCAGCCTCGCCACCGGACCAGAAGAGCTATGTGCCATGCTGCAAGTAGTGATGATGCCCCGCACTTTATCCATAACGGTGCCAAGCGATTGTAAAGAAAGCATCAGCGCCTGTCAATCACGCCGGGCCGTGCGGGCCATGAGCAGACAGTGGCGAGGAGGAGGTAAGCCCGGCTGGCCACGACCCGGGCCACCGTGATACACTGCAGGCGACAGGCGCCCGTAGCTCAGTGGATAGAGCATCCGACTTCGGATCGGACGGTCGGGGGTTCGAATCCCTCCGGGCGCGCCGGCACGCCCCGTGACACACGTCGCGGGGCCTTTTCGTGGGTGAGATTCCGCCGGCCCGCGCTGGCTGACGCGCTGATGGTCCCAGCAGGAGATATCTGGCGTGCCACCGATGCGCGAAACATGTGCGCGATTGCTCACCTGGCCGGGGCCGAGGGCATGACGCGAGGCCGACTCAAGGTGTATGCTGCTCGTGCGAGGCACTCACTGAGGAGGTGACGGATTCCATGTCGCAGGCCGGCAAGCTCACCTGGATCGCACCGCAAGTGCGGGTCACCGCGCACGCTGATGGGCTCCTCCTCGACAATCCCACTCCCCTGGCGCCGTCGCCACACAACATTGGGGTGTGGCTACGCGAGCACGCGCGTCGCACCCCCAACAAGCCGTTCATCCTCCAGCGCGATGCCGAAGGGGCCTGGCGCGGGCCGACGTACGCCGAGGCGCTCGCGCGGGTGAACCGGCTGAGCAACGGCCTGCTGGCGGCGGGGCTGGATGGCTCGCGCCCGGTGGCGACGCTCTCGGAGAACAGCGTAGAGATGGCCCTCTTCCAGCTCGCGGCGATGCAGATCGGGCTGGCGGTTGCCCCCATCAGCAACGCCTATTCGACGCTTTCACAGACCGGCGACCACATCAAGCACATCCTCGCGGTCACCCAGACACCGCTGCTGATGCTCTCCGACGCTACTATCCATATGGCCAAGCTCGGCCAGTGGGATACCTCAGGGATCAGCCTCTTCGCTGTCACCAATGCCGAGCGGCATCCGGGCGTGCGACCTCTCACAGCGCTGGAGGCTGGCGGCCAGACGTTGACCCCAGCCGGCGAAGCGCGCTTTGCCGCCGTGACCGCGGATACGCTGGCCAAAATCCAGTTCACCTCCGGCTCGACCAATCTGCCCAAGGGCGTCGAGGTCACTCATGGCATGCAGCTCTCGAATCAGGCGGGCATCGCCCAGATGTGGCCCTTCGTGGGACCCGATGAGGTCGTCGTGGACTTCCTGCCGTGGAACCACACCTTCGGCGGCAACTTCGTCGCAAATATGCTCCTGATGCACGGCGGCACGTTTTACATCGACCGGGGAAATCCCGCGGCTGGCTTCGAGACGATGGCGCGCAATATCAGTGACGTGCGTCCAACCCTCTACTTCGGCGTGCCGCGCAGCTACACCGCCCTCTATGCCCGTATGCAGACCGATGTGGCGCTGCGCGAGGCCTTCTTTAGCCGCCTCAAGTTCATGTTCACCGCTGCCGCCGCACTGGATCAACGCACCTTCGAGGGGCTGCAGGCGATGAGCGCCGAGGTGCGCGGTGAGACGGTCCCCTTCTTCGCCGCCTGGGGGATGACCGAGACCTCACCCGACGCCACGCTGGTCTATTGGCCGGCCCGCGATGCCCGCGTGATCGGCCTACCGCTGCCCGGGGTCATCCTCAAGCTGGCGGCGGACACCTCGGGCAAGGTCGAGCTGCGCGTGAGGGGCGCCTGCGTCACCCGTGGCTATTACCGAAACCCCGAAGCGACAGCCCAGCTCTTCGACACCGAAGGCTACCTGCGCTCTTCGGATGCTACCTCCTTTCTCGATCCCCTCCATCTGGAGGAGGGCCTGCTCTTCGACGGGCGCCTGGGTGAGGACTTCAAGCTCACCAGTGGAACCTGGGTGCACAACGCGCGCCTGCGCGCTAGCATCAATGCGCTGGGACAGCCCGAGCTGCTCGAAGTGGTCATCGCGGCGCCCAACCGCGACTATCTGGCCGCGCTCGTCTTCCCCAACATGCCAGCGCTGCGTGGTCGCTTCGGGACTGTGAGCGCCCGCCACGTGGAAGACGCCGCCTTCCTGGGCAGCGAGGCGGTGCGGGAGCTCTTCGCCGGAGTCTTCACCGAGCACAACCAGCGCCATCCCAACAGCAGTGAGCGCTTCGAGCGGGTGCTGCTCATGGCCAGCCCGCCCCGGCTGGATGCCAACGAGACGACAGATAAGGGATATGTGAACCAGCTCGCGGTGCTGCGCACCCGTGCCGACCTCGTCGAGCAGCTCTATCAGGAAATGCCGGGTCCGGAGGTGATCGTGCTGCGCTGACGCACCTATCGCGCGGCGGGTGGCTTTATACGCTGGGGAGCGTGACCGGCAAGCGACCGGGAGCGGGCCTCTCGCCAAAGAGGACGGCCGCGGCGGCGTCGAGCGCGGGTGGGGCGTAGTCATAGGTCGCGAGATAGGCGCCCACCTCGGGGAAGGCAAGCAGATCATAGGGATCGCACAGCGCCAGCACGATGTGCCGCTTGCCGCTGCGAGCGACCTCGCGCACCAGGGCGACCTGCGTGGGATCACGGTGCGCGTTGATGGTGGCCACGACCACCACATCGGCCGCATCGAGCGCGGAGGCTAGCGTGGGGGCCTCATCGTGGGCGAGCTCCAGCCAGGTCGTGCCGGGATGCCGCCGGCGCAGGCTCTCGACGAGCTGCCGAGGCACATAGGGCAGGTCAACCGCCTGGCTGACGGGTCCGCGCTTGGTCCCCACCACAAGCAGGCGCTCATCCGCACTCAGGCGCAGTGGCAACAGACCGTCGCGGTCGCGCACCAGCGTCATCGCGCGCTGATGCGCCTCGGCGCTCAGGCGCATGTGCGATGCTGAGCCGATGGCCATGAGCCCCTCGGCAGTGGGCAGGGCACCCCACGCCGGCAGGCCTCGCCTGAGTGCGCCGAGCCGCCCGGTCGCCGCCTCGATGACCTCCGCTGCCAGCTCGCCACTCGCGATCGCCTCGCGCACCGCCGCAATGCTGGCCCGCTGCACGGCGACGTGGTGCGAGACCAGCACG
>DASWAC010000383.1:0-2708 GCA_036391335.1 Ktedonobacterales bacterium | reverse complement strand
CATCATGTCCGGTGGCTTCGTTATCTTTACCCGCGCCGGTCGCGCCTACCTGCGCCAGCGTTTCTCAGCCTCGCCCGCTGAGTTCATCCGCCTCGTGACCGAGCGTGATCACGCACAGCCGGCGCAAGGGGCCCAGTGATGGAGTGCGCCTTCTGTCGCATCATCGCCGGGACACTGCCGAGCCGCATGGCTTATCAAGATGACACTGTGGTCGCCTTTCATGACCTGCATCCGGCAGCGCCGGCGCATGTGCTCGTGGTCCCGAGGCGACACGTGAGTGGCATCAATGATCCTGCCGCCGAAGATGGCGTGCTGCTGAGCGCGATGGTGCGCGCGGCGAATGCGGTGGCCCGCGCCCTTGGCCTCGAGAATGGCTATCGGTTGGTGTGGAATGTCGGCCCCGACGCGGGACAGAGTGTCTTTCACCTGCACTTGCATGTGCTGGGTGGGCGCTCGCTGGGCTGGCCCCCAGGATAGGTCGGAGGGTTATCGTGATGGAGATGGATGCCCCGGTGATCGTGGTTGGCGCGGGTGCGGCTGGCCTGGCCAGCGCCGCCTGCCTGAAGCGCGACGGTGTGCCGAGCCTCGTGCTGGAGGCCGGCGATGATGTGGCGACCACCTGGCGGTCACTCTACGACCGGCTGCGCCTGCATACGGTGCGGCAGCTCTCTGGCTTGCCGGGCTATGCGATGGGGCGCGCCTATGGCAAGTATGCGCCTCGCGATCAGGTGGTTGCCTATCTCCGCGACTACGTGCGCATCAATGGGCTCAGCATTCGCACGAGTCATCCGGTGACGGCAGCGCGGCGGGATGGGAGCCGGTGGATCGTCACCACCCCACAGGGTGAGCTGGCGGCGCAGGCGCTGGTCAGCGCGACGGGCATCTTCAGCAATCCCGATGTGGTGAGCTATCCCGGTCAGGCGGATTTTGCCGGCGAGGTGACGAACGCCTCCGCATATAAGAATCCCGCCGCCTTCGCGGGGAAGCGAGTCTTGATCGTGGGCTCAGGCAACACCGGCGCTGAGATCGCCGTGGATCTGGCGGATGCCGGCGTGGCGACCACCATCTCGATTCGCGCGGGGGCCAATGTCGTGCCGCGAGACCTGCTCGGCGTGCCAATTCAGCGGTGGGCTCATGTGATCAGCGCGCTGCCCAGGGTGGTCACGAAGCCGCTGAGCAGCGTGATGCTGGCCAGCTCGACCCGGCGGCAGGTGCGTGCGGGCTTGCCACGCCCCACGCAGTCCATCCTGGATCGTCCTGGCGTGCCGATCATTGGGCTGCGTCTGCTCGACCTGACCCGCGCCGGGGTCGTCAAGGTGCGACCAGGCATAGACCGGTTTACGCCTGCCGGGGTGCGTTTCGCTGATGGCCGAGAGGAGCCATTCGACACGGTGCTCTATGCCACGGGCTATCGTCCCGCGCTCGACTGGCTAGGTGACCTCATCACGCGCGACGCCGGCGGATTCCCCTCGCACGATGGAGTGCGGTCAACAGATCAGCCCAACCTCTATTTTGTCGGGATGAACTACAACATCCAGGGCACACTCTTTAACATCGCGCACGAGGCCCCTGAGGCCGCCCGGCTCATCAAGGCCTCGCTCGCGAGGTAGCGCCTGCCTGCCGTATGCGGCGCGCGCAGCAAGTGCGCCGGGCCCACTACAGGCCAACGCTTGAGAGCGCGACGGTGAGCCTAATCGCGGCAGCCCATCATCTTCTCGTCATCCCCTACACCCCGTCCGGACTTCGCCGCTTGCCTGAGTGTATGCGACCCCGCTGGCTGGCCCTTACCCCAACAGGTGAGGGCCTTCTCGCAATTGCGAAGAGATTGTGACTCTGGGCAAGGCACATGTGATGCCGCTGGGAGATGTATAGGCTATGCCGAGGCAGGAATGAGGAGTTCCTGCATTGGTAAGCTCTCTGCCGCAGGCCTCATTCAATCCTCAGTAAGGAGGGATGCATCATGCTACCCGATCTGCAGAGCAACACGGCTGTGCAGGAAGCCCCGGCGGCGCCAGCGCCTCACATTGACCAGGCGCCAATAGCTCCACCGGCAATCCTAAGGCTCAGCTGGGACTGGTTATTGCGTACTCTCGGCATGGTCGTGGCACTAGGCGGCGGTATCACGTTTTCGTCGGTGGTAACGGCATCAGTGGGCCCGTGGCTGACTCTCCTATGGCTAGGGTTCGTGGTGTTGGCAGCGCTTGCTGCTAGCCTGCTCCGGTCATGGTGGGCCATCCTCATCGTGCCTCTCGCCTTTTTCGCTGGTATCGGCATTGCCAGCGGCGGCGATCTGGGAAAAGCCTCTCTGTTGCTTGTGGGTACGGCGACAGCCGTGCTAGGCGCCTCGATTGGCACGCCTGTCGGTTGGTGGATAGAGCGCAGGAGCCGCCGTTGAGCTAAGTTGACTTCAGCGAAACTCAGCAACTTCATATCAGGGATGGTGCTATCGCTGGTGGCGATTCACTTCGTCGCGCACGACAGCATCGGCGAGACTCGTACTCACTGCGCCGAAGAAGCACATGGCGACGGGCTACACTGGCGGCTATGAAGCAAGTCTCAGCATACTCGGTGGTGGCCCCTTGGGAAATCACCGCGCGGTGGCACCGGCAGCCTTCGCGCGGTCGCGCCTACGCTTTAGCGGCCCAGCGGCGATTACGCCAGGCCCACCACAGGCCAATGCCTGAAAGCGCGAAGGTAAGGATGTTGAT
>DASWAC010000382.1:0-3369 GCA_036391335.1 Ktedonobacterales bacterium | reverse complement strand
CTACAGCCGTGAAGATGCCCTCCTACCACGAGATGAGGCGAGGCGGCGTAGAAAGGAGCGGGACACGCAGTCTCACCAGATGATACGAAATGGCAGCCGATAGCGTTCGCCTGCTCGAATGAGCGTTTCAAGATAGCCTGTCCACCACTCGGTGTCCGCCAGTTCCAGATCGCGGTTCGGCTCGCTGCGAAACTCCATTTGCACGCGTTCACGAAACCCCTGACTCCGATACTGCTCATACCAGAACATCCAATAGCTCGTGGTGCTTATCGACCGCGCCGTCCCGTCAGGTTGGAGCACGTCATAGCGTGTGTTGTGCAGTTCACCCGGTTTGAAAGGCAGAATATCGATGATGTTCGCGCCGGAGAAGCGCCGCGAGAGGGGGTCGCCCAGGTGCTCGGTCAAATTTTCAATAGCATTCTCTAGCTTGATCGCTGCCAAGCTATAAGACACATTCCAGCTGGCCTGAAATCCCAGGTCGTCTGGGAAGGGGATATCGACCAGCGTTGCCCAGTCGATGGGCGATCCATCCCACCACTGCCAGACTTCGGCGTCGTTCTTTTGTAACGAGGTTTGGTACAAGGTGTAGTCATCGTTGGGGGACTCGGGCCACGTGCGCAGACCAAAGAAAAAGGTCATCCGTGTGCTCCCTCTCGTCTGGTGAGGAGTCAGTGCGCCTGGCACAACTCACATCTCACCGTTCTGCTCACCTGGTAGCATAGCGGAACACGAGTTGCTACTCATAGCTCTACGCTGTAATGCCCGATCTCACCATGCCTCGGCGTTCGATATTTGACACCAAGGTCGGCCGGACGCATCACGACTTGAGCTACATGGCGATGGAGGCCAGGACGAGCATGGCGCGGTAGTTGACGGCCCGCTTCTCATAGCGAGTGGCCAGCCCGCGCCACTGTTCTAGGCGGTTGATGCAGCGCTCGGCGACGTTGCGACGCACATAGGAAGCTTTGTCGAAGACCAACGGACGACCCGGTCGAGCGGCGCGATTGTCAGCGCTGAGGCACCGGAGCACGGTGAGGCGGGCCCTGAAGGCCCCAGTACGCCTATCTGCTCTGGGCTCCCCTCTCCTGCGGGAGCGGGGAGTGAGGACGCGCGAGCGCAGCGAGGAGCGAGCCCCAGCGAGCGCAGCGGACGACCTGCGCAGCAGGGGGTGAGGACAAACATAGGCCAGTTGTGTGAGCTGTTCTACAGCGCCGCATCAACCATCACCCGCCGAGCGCCGCATCGAAGTCCGCGATCAGGTCATCGGCATGCTCCAGCCCGACAGAGACTCGTAGCAGGCCCTCTGGTGTCTTGGTCGTGGGGCCTTCCACTGAGGCGCGATGCTCGATCAGGCTCTCGGGACCACCGAGACTGGTCGCATGCGCGAAGAGCTGCGTGCGGGCGCACAGCGCGAGGGCTTCAGCGCGACCACCCCTCACCTCGAAGGAGAGCATGCCGCCAAAGTCGCGCATCTGCCGTGCGGCCACCGCATGGCCTGTGTGGCTACTCAGCCCCGGATAGTGTACTGCCGCGACCCCGGCGTGCCCCGCCAGATGCTCGGCGACGCGGCGGGCGTTCTCGCAGTGTGCACGCATGCGCCAGGGCAGGGTACGGATGCCGCGATGCACCAGATAGCAGTCGAACGGCGCGGGGACTGCTCCCCCGGTGCTCTGAATGACCCCGACACGGTCGGCCAGCTCGCCAGGCTCGCGGAAGATGAGCGCGCCGCCCTGCACATCACTGTGGCCACTGAGATACTTGGTGGTGGAGTGCATCACGATATCCGCGCCGAGCTCGAAGGGGCGTTGCAGGATGGGTGTTGCCCAGGTATTGTCGCACGCCACCAGCGCATGCGCCTCATGAGCGATGCCGGCGATG
Source organism: Ktedonobacterales bacterium (assembly GCA_036391335.1). Taxonomy (GTDB): domain Bacteria; phylum Chloroflexota; class Ktedonobacteria; order Ktedonobacterales; family JADMIN01; genus DASWAC01. The sequence continues at coordinate 1,491 of DASWAC010000382.1, read as the reverse complement.
GCCGCGATATCCACCACGCGCAGCATCGGATTCGACGGCGTCTCGATCCACACGAGGCGTGTGTTGGGGCGCAGGGCGCTCTGCACGTGTGCCAGGTCGCGCATATCCACCAGGGTGTAGGTCAGCCCCCACCGCGCAAAGAGATCGCGCAGCAGCGCCGGCGTGCCATAGTAGGCGTCTTCGGGGGCGATGACATGGTCGCCTGGTCCCAGCGCCTGCAAGAGCGCCATGGTGGCCGCCTGGCCAGAGCTAAAGGCGAGCGCCGCCGCGCCCCCTTCGAGCAGGGCTAGCGTCTCTTCCAGGGCCAGACGGTTGGGATTCCCGCTGCGGATATAGATATGCTTGCCAGGAAGCTGGTCGGCGCCGCGCTCGAAGGTCGTCGAGAGGGTCAGCGGGCTGATCACCGCGCCAGTATGCGGATCGCTCTCCCAGCCGGCATGTACCGCGAGCGTCTCGATCTTCACGCGTGAGAGGTCCACCGGCATGGCGCGCATCCTTTCGGGAAGGTGAGCTTGCATCCTTTCCATGCATCCTAGCGCGTCCGGCGCGGGGTCCGCAAGCTGGCGTCTGCCCCATCTGATGCGGATCCCCGCCTCACTGGCTGGCGTGACCTGTCACGCGCTCAGGCTGGGCCGGCACGACTTGCAGGGATGGTAGCCCGCCGTGGCCGCTGCCGCCTCGCTGGCGAACATCCGCCGGTGCGCTGGTGTGATGCGCCGCGCGTGATGGCAGGTGGGATAGCAATAGACGTGTGTCGTGTCGCTGCCAATGTAGCGGATGCCAGCCTCGGCCAGTGTGGTCAGCTCATCCACATTCGCCGCTTCGGCGTCGAGCAGCGTGCGCTTGGCCTCTGGGCCACCCATGGCATACTGGCCCAGGCTGCCGTCGGTGCGCACGACCCGATGGCATGGAATGAGCAGCGGGATCGGATTCTTCCGCAGCGCTGTGCCCACCGCCCGCACCGCCGCCGGACGCCCGATCTCGCGAGCGATCCAGCCATAGGGGCGGACCTCGCCACGGGGAATCTCGAGCGCCTTGAGCAGCACGGCGCGCTCGAACTCACTGAGGTGGTCGAGGTCGAAGCGCAGTCGCACGCGCTCACCATCGGCCGCCCGCTGCGCCGCCCGCGCCATCGGGTGCCCGTCATCCGCGCGTGCCACCGCGTGCCCATAGCGCTCGCGATAGGCCCGCTCGAAGAGCGCGTCATCCGCGGCACGGCTCACAGCGGTGATGCCATGCTCACCCCAGGCCACATGCACGGGGCCGAGCGCGCAATCCACCACCGCATAGCTATCCGCCAGCCCGACGCTCGCCAAGATGGCCTCCGCCAGACCCGCGGGCGCCCGCCGGGCGGCAAGCCTGCGCAGGTCGCGCAGCAGATCACGAGAATTCGTCATGGTTCCTTCACTCCTCAGTGAGCCACTCTCGCAATAATCCCACGCCGCGATGCACCTGTGCCTTCACGGTACCTGAGGGCAGCCTCAGGATCTC
>DASWAC010000381.1:0-3663 GCA_036391335.1 Ktedonobacterales bacterium | reverse complement strand
GGGGCACCGAAGCTATTGGGGCTATGAGGTGGCCGAGCGCGGCACGAGCTTGAGTGTCGCGGCCCGTGCCTGAGGGGTCAAGACGCTATTGACGATACGGGCAGCGTAGCGGCGGTACTTGGCGCGGTACGCCGCATCTATCTCGTCGCGCAAGTCATCCGTCTCGACGAGGAGAACGTCTTTCTCGACGCCGCCAGCCTCGACGTGGCCCTCGTGACGGTCCTGGGCGCCACGGAACCATGTCGCGGTGCGTCCGTTCACCGACCGTACGTAGAGGTCGTCACCGTGGCGCACGACCCAGATCGTGACCGGATTGCGCAGCGTTCCATCGGGCCGGAGTGACGCTATCTCTAGCTCTTCCGCTGCCCAGATCTTGGCGAGCTCATTGTGTGTCCATGCGGCCATCGGCGTGTCTCCTTCATGATGTACCTGCTGCGGCCCATCTCTTCTGCGGCTCCGGTGCAGGGCAGGCGCCTTAGAACTCGATCAGGACTTTGATGGCTTCGCGGTCGTTCATCGCCCGGTAGCCGTCAGGCACTCCGTCGAGAGTCGTGACCCGGTCGAAGACACGGCCGGGCTCGATCCGGCCGTCGAGGACATCTGGCAGCAGCTCCGGGATGTACGTGCGCGCCGGAGCGGGGCCGCCAGCGATGGTGATGTTCTTGAAGAAGCTCGGCTGCGCCGCTGGAATGGACTCTTCCTGGGGAACTCCGACGCGGCCGACCGCGCCACCGGGACGGGTGATGCTGAGCGCGGTGAGCACCGACTGCTCAGGGCCGACGCACTCGAGGACTGCGTGGGCGCCGAAGCCACCGGTGAGCTCGCGCACGCGCTCAACCGCCTCGTCGCCTCGCTCACTGACGATATCCGTCGCGCCGAACTCCTTTCCGAGTGCGATCCGGTCGGGGTGACGGCCCAGGAGGATGATCCGATCGGCGCCCAGACGTCGGGCGGCGATCACGCCACATAAGCCAACGGCGCCGTCGCCAACCACGGCCACGGTCTTGCCAGGGCTGACCTTCGCGGCGATGGCGGCATGATGGCCCGTGCTCATCACGTCAGTGAGTGCGAGCAACGACGGCAGCAGCGCATCATCGGCGCCGACTGGCAGAGCGACGAGAGTGCCGTCAGCCTGTGGGACGCGCACTGCCTCGCCCTGTCCGCCGTCCACGCCGTCAGAGCCGTATCGTTCGCCGTGGAGGCAGGCAGGGGTCAGTCCCTCTCGGCAGAAGACGCACGTGCCATCGGAGACGAGGAATGGCGCGAGAACACGGTCGCCGGGCTTGAGGGTATGCACGTCGGTGCCGACCGCCTCGACGACGCCAATGAACTCGTGGCCCATGCGGCGGCCAGTCTCGCTGTGTGCCATCGCCTTGTACGGCCAGAGATCGCTGCCGCAGATGGCAGCGCGGCTGACGCGGACGACGGCGTCGGTGGACTCGACGAGGCGAGCGTCGGGGACCGTCTCGATCCGGACATCGCCGGCGCCGAACATGACAGTTGCTCGCATGTGCTTCTCCTCTCAGCGCTGGATCTTCCCTTGACGAAAGGTCCAGGGCACATGGCTTGGAGCTACGAGGGATTTCCCTGCCCAGCGGCAATTATAGGCACATTGGAGCACACGATGGTAGAATGATCGTCGAGCATAAGTGGACAATCCTGCAATTCCCCATGATGAGTGGCGTCGCAAGCAATGATGCGTGATACCCTGCGGATCAGGCCAGCACGGCCAGCCGATGCTGAGGTAGCGGCGGTCCTCCTGTACTCAGCCTATACGCATACGCCAGTCACCTATCCGCTGCGAGAGGACCACGCGAGCGGGTGGATCGAGCATCTACAGCACTACTTCTCTCAGGCGGGCAATCGCTTTAGCTATCAAAATACCCAGGTCATTGCCCAGCACTCGCAGGTGGTCGGGTTGGTGTTGAGCTTTGGCGGGCGAGACGAGGCGCGGCTCAATGCCGCAGTAGGAGGCTGGCTCGAGCGGGAGGCGGACGACGACGATTGGTATGTTGATGCGCTTGCCGTGCTCGAGGACTGGGGCCACCGTGGATTTGGCACGCGTTTGCTGCGGCATGCGGAGCGGCAGGCACGCCAGCACCACTATCCTAGAATTGCGCTGCATGTCGCCCCAGGGAACAAAGAGGCGTTAGCGCTGTACACGCGCCTGAGCTACGTGGTCACTCAGCAGGCCGTCCTCTATGAGCGTCCCTATGTGCGCATGGAAAAGCAATTGGAAATTGAGACACGATAGGGATGGAGGGTAAGGTGAGCCAGAGCGCGCCGCGCGGCCCATTGCCTCTATCACCGTCTGGCGCGGGTCGTGATCCGTTCGAGAGCCTAGTTATGCCAACCGCCGGGAGGGCACGGGCGTATTTGCAGTGGTGAGTGCTGAAGCGCTCGCAACCACCCGGAAGGACCTCTTCGCACATGCGACTCATACTCTATCTCGGCAAGGGCGGCGTCGGAAAGACCACCCTCGCGGCGGCGACCGCGGCGCGCGCGGCGCAGATGGGCAAGCGCACGCTCGTCGTCAGCACCGATCTGGCCCACAGCCTGGCAGATGCCCTCGACACGACCATCACATCTGAGCCACGTGAGGTAGCTCCCCGCCTCTTTGCGCAAGAGATCAATGTGCTCGATGAGATGCGCTCGAACTGGGGCAAGATGCAGCAGGTGCTTTCCGACACGCTCAAGCGCCAGGGCATGAGCGAGGTGGCAGCCGAAGAGATGGCGCTCATCCCCGGGATGGACGAGGTCGCCGCACTGCTCAACATCCACCGGCAGGCGCAAGATAAGTCGTTCGATGTGGTCGTGGTGGACGCTGCCCCCACTGGCGAGACCGTGCGCCTGCTGAGCATGCCTGAGACGTTCCTCGTCTATGCGAACCGGCTGACGGGCTGGCGCAACATCGCTCTGAGCGCCGCGAAGCCACTTCTGAAGCAGTTCTTGCCGGGCATCAATGTGTTGGAGCAGATGGAGAAGCTCAACGAGCAGGTGACAATGCTGCGCGCAGTGCTGGTGGACCCTGAGGTGAGCTCCTATCGTTTGGTGGTGACGCCGGAAAAGATGGTCATCAAAGAGGCTCTGCGGGCGGAAACCTATCTCGCGCTCTATGACTATCCCATTGATGGCGTCCTCTGCAATCGCGTGCTCCCACAGGAGCAGTACCACGACGCATTGCTGCGTGATATGGCCGAGCAGCAAAGGCGCTATCTCGACCTGGTCCACACGACGTTCGAGCCGCTGCCCGTCTGGGATGTCCCCTATCGCTCACGCGAGATTCTCGGTCCCGATGCGCTCGCGGCGCTGGGCGCGGGCATCTGGGGCGCCGAGGACCCCACCCGCGTCTTCTATCGGGGGAACCCGCAGAAGGTGACCAAGGTGGGCGAGCGCTATGTGTTGCGGCTTCCGCTGCCGCACGTGGAGCTCTCGAAGGTGATCATGACGAAGAAGGGCGACGAGCTCATCATCGAGGTGGGGAACTTCAAGCGTGATATCGTGCTGCCGAACGTGCTCGTCCCGATGGAAGCCACGGTCGCGAAGATGGTCAACGGCGCGCTGGAGGTCACCTTCGATCAGCCCGCCGTGCCCGAGGGCAAGCCCGCGGGGGTATAGCGATGCCAGACGGCCGGTCGCCCTGCCGCGTCACCCGCCTTCAGC
>DASWAC010000380.1:0-4308 GCA_036391335.1 Ktedonobacterales bacterium | reverse complement strand
CTAGCCTGCGTCACGAGGTCCCAGGTCTCACGGGACACGCACAACCTATCCCCCGGATGGCGGTGGCTCTCTTTGAGGGTTGCCGCCTTCTGGTACAATGGGCCCCGCGCCAGCATGGACTCAATGGCAGGCGTCCGAAGGGGAGATGGGATGCGCTGCCCTTGGCCTTTGCTGGGCGTGCCCGCACTCTCTCGTCGGTGACAGGCTGAAGCTCTGGAAAGGAAGGCCACCGACCATGCGTCTCTCGCGTCTCGGCATCGCGGTGGTGGCTGCCGTAGCATGCGTGCTGGCCCTGGGCTCGCGCGGCACGGCGTGGGCCTGCGGACTGGGATCACCTACGGCAACCATGCTGGCGAACGGGACACCGGCGCTCGCCTTCCCGGTGAAAACCAATGTCTCCTTTGACCAGCCAATCGGCATCTTCTCGCTGAGCTATATCGCCAAGCAGCAGATCGCCTTTGACGAAGACACTAGCCTTCTCCTGAACGCTCCGCCACGAGACAGCTATAAGCTGCGCTGGAGCTTTGGGGACGGCACGGCGTATAGCTACATCCAGCAGCCGGCACACACGTTTGCCAAGGCCGGCACCTATAACGTGCACACGCAGATCTATGACCCTACCGATGGCTCGTGGCAGCCATTCGATAGCGCCCAGATTCATCTGGTGACCGCGCTCCCCGCGAACCCGCCAACCGCGGTCATAGATGTAGCGACTACCTCTTACGCGCTCAACGCCGACGTCGTTTTTGACGCGAGCAAGTCTCACGCGGTTGATGGCTCGGCGCTGACCTATTCATGGAACTTTGATGATGCGTCTCCGGTGGTTTCCGGCCAGCGAGTGACACACCAGTTTGCCAACATTGGCAAGGGCTTGATCGCTCTGACGGTGACAGATGCCCATGGGGCCACCGGTGTGGCCTCGCTAAAGATCAATGTGGTGCAAGAGCTGCCCAAGGCCAGCCTGACCGCCGGCGCGCGAACAGTCACCCCAGGCGCGACCGTCAGCTTCGACGCGGGGGCTTCATCGCCGCCGACGAGCCCGCCGGGAGATACCCTGGTGAATTTCACGTGGGATTTCGGGGATGGGACGCCGCTGCAGACCACACAGGAGCCCACGACATCGCATCGGTTCGTGAGAGCGGGTGACTATACCGTGACGGTGGGTGCGGTCGAGCAGGCGGGGGCGGCTGGCACAGCCACGCTGGTCATCCATGTCGTGGCGGCCGGCGCGACGTCGTCGGGTGGCAATGCGACGCCGCTGCTCGCCGGCATCGGGCTGGTCGTGGCAATCATCCTCGGCATCATCGGCTATCAGGCGTGGCAGGGTGAGCGCGCCCGCCGCGAGCTGGTGCACCAGCAGCAAATGGCCCGCGAGCTATCACGCGCGCGGCGGGTGAATTCGTCCTCAAAGCACCGCTAGCCGGCGAGCGAGGGGAGTGGTACCTTCGCACTCAGGTGCATGCGGCCAGTGCCGGGATGTGTCACACTATATGATGGTGCGGTGGAGACGATGTCCCCTACGCCGACCCTAGGAATGTAAGACCGAGACTGATGAGGAGCCCTTCGTGAGCGATAACGAGCATCAAGAGGAAGAGACACAGCTGCTGCTGAATGTGACCATCGAGCCGCCCGACGCGGTGTTTACCGAGGTCTGCGGGCTGGACGAAGAGCAGATCGCGGAGGTCATCTCGGCCACACTCGAGCGCTTGCAGGTGGATGACTCCGTCGAGGTGAGTGTGCTCATTACCACGGATGCCGAGATTCGCGACCTCAATCGCGAGTTTCGCAACATCGACCAGCCCACGGATGTGCTGTCCTTCCCGGTGCAGGATGAGCCGCTGATCACCGCACCCGCCGACGAGCTCTGGCAAGAGCACGAGGACCATGAGCATCATGACACTCTGATGGCGGAGGAGTTACCTGATGGCGCTTCATCCGTAGAGGAGGATGAGAGCGATGACGTGGAGGAATGGGTGGACTTCGAGGATTTCGATGGCCTCGACCTCGGCGACATCGCCATCTCGCACGAAGCCCTAGCGCGCCAGGCCAAAGAGGCCGGGCACAGCCTCGGCTATGAATGCGCCTATCTGCTCGCGCACGGAGTGCTGCATCTGGTGGGCTATGACGATCAGTCCGAGGCCGGCTATAAGGCCATGGTCGCCCATCAAGAGGCCATCCTCAACGAGCTGGGAATCACCAAATAACCCTTTGAAAGCGTGACGCGCCAATGACCCTCGAATCCCCTTCGATGCGCCGTGATGCGCTGCCGGAGAACTCACTCTCACGACTGCTCGAGCTCGATGAGCCAGGCATCGTGCCGGCGCGCCCAACCTTCCTGCGCAGCTTCGTCTATGCGTTTCGCGGGTTGCGCTATGCCTTCGCGACGCAGCGCAACGCGCGAGTGCACGCCCTGGTGGGCATGGGAGCACTGGCGCTTGCCTTTGCGCTGCGACTGAGTGTCACGCAGATCGCCATCCTGTTGGCCACCGTCTTCATGGTCATGCTGGCCGAGCTGGTCAACACAGGCATCGAAGCGTGCGTCGATCTGGTGAGCCCGGAATATCATCCTCTGGCGCGGGTGGCGAAAGATGTCGCCGCGGGCGCGGTCTTGCTGGCGGCCATCGGCGCGTCAGTCATTGGGTTGGTGCTCTTCGCCCCGCCAGTGCTGGCGATTCTCACGCATGTGCTGGCACGCTGAGGCCCTCGCGACTAGGGCGCGCCGGCCGCCATGGCCTGCTCGCGCGCGCTGGCGGCGCTGGCATAGACTCCGCGATACTGCTCGGGAAGCATGAGGGCGATCTGCGTCATGACCTCATCGGTCCCGCGCTTGAGGTCGGCGCCGGTCCGGCGAGGTCCGGCCGCTTCGAGGGTAATGGGCTTCCCATAGCGCAGGTGCACCTCAGGCCGGTGGATGAGCCGATAGCCCTTGCGCAGCGTCTTCTCACTCCCCCAGATGGCTATCGGGATGACCGGCGCATTTGCCCGCATGGCGATGAGGGCGACTCCCGGATGCGCCTCGATCAGGGCGTGATCCTCGCTGCGATGGCCTTCGGGAAAGATGCCCACTAGCTCGCCTGCCGTGAGCAGCTCACTCGCAGTGCGAAGCGCCTCGCGGTCACTCTCGCCGCGCTTCACCGCAAACGCGCCAAGCTGCTTGATCAGCCAGCCCACACCACTGGAAAATAGCTCCTCTTTCGCCATATAGCGCACCTGGCGGTTGAGCGGGAATGCGACGATGGGGATGTCGAACCAGCTGAGGTGATCTGCCGCGAGCACCACACCGCCAGACGTTGGCACGTTTTCGAGGCCCTCGATGCGCAATTTGCAGAGGAGCGGAATGATGATTCGGGCGGCCTGCTTGAGGATGGGATAGACGATCGTTGCCACGGGGAGCTTTTGCGCCGTCCGCGGCGGCATTGGCGACGCGGTGACCTGCTGTGCCATGCTTAGCTGTCTCCTCGCTCACGTGCGGACACCGCAGTGGCGCCGCGCCAGGCTTCGACAAGGGCGAGCACCCGGGCGACGGTCTCAGCGGTCGCCAGAGTGCTGTTGTCTATCTCGTGGGCATCGGCCGCCTTGACGAGGTTTGGCGCGTCACGCTCGTCACGCAGACGCATATCCGCCAGCGTCTCGGCCAGTGATGGCGCCGCCGGACCCTGCTGGGCCACGAGATCGGCGTGCCGGCGCTCGGCGCGGCGCGTGATATCGGGATTCAGATAGACCTTGATCTCAGCATCTGGCAGCACCACCGTGCCGATGTCGCGCCCCACCATCACGACTGATTTCTTCCCGGCCAGCCGGCGCTGACGCTCGCGCATGTCCGCGCGGATGAGGGGGTGGCGCGAGACGAGTGAGATGTTGGCCTCGATCTCCAGCGAGCGGAGGTTGAGGGTCTCATCGTGCCCGTTGATGAGCACGGTATACTGCCGGCCGTCGGCCATGGTGGGATGTGTGATCTCGATCGTGGTGCGGTCCGAGAGTCGCGCCAGCGCGGCCTCATCCTCAGGCGAGATGCCCTCGCGCAGGGCCATCAGCGTCAGCGCGCGATAGAACGCGCCGGTATCCACATACACAAAGCCGAGGTGCCGTGCGACCTCTGCGCCGATGGTGCTCTTCCCACTGCCCGCTGGCCCGTCAATGGCGATGCGGAGTCGTGGCACGCTCTCAGACTGCGGGTTCAATGGAGGGCCCTTTCATGCGAACACTGGCGCACATTCAGGCGCATTATAACAGCGTGCGCCGCCAGTCGCCAGACGCCGGACTGAATGCGTGTCGGGCGATGTCAGGCCACGCCGTCAGCCCACATGC
>DASWAC010000379.1:0-2596 GCA_036391335.1 Ktedonobacterales bacterium | reverse complement strand
GCGGAGCGTCTGCGTTGGACGGGCCTGACCCGCGCCCCACAGCGAACCGCCGTCACTATCGAGGCGCTGCCCACCCCCATCGCCAGCTGGAAAGACGAGCTGTATGCGACCCTGCGTGCCACGCGCACCCTGCCGCGCCGCCTGATCGATGGACTGCTCGCCCGCTCCCCGATGGAGCGCATCATGCTCCTGCTGGCGCTCACGCTGCTCACACTCACGGCCTTCTCCGGGCATGCCGCCGCCGTGACGGACCGGCTGTGGCTCTCCATCTCGGTGGACCTGCTGCACCTGCTGGCCGAAGCCTGCTGGCTGGGAGGACTCTTCTATCTCGCGACGCTGCTGCTGCCCGCGCTGCGTACCCTGCCTCCCCTGGCGCGGGCCCGCGTGCTGGCGATGGGGCTGCCACGCTTTGGGGCGCTGGCGATCATCGCCGCGACACTGCTGGCCGCGACAGGCTCACTGTCCACCACGGTGCGCCTCACCTCCGCGGACCAGCTGCTGGGCACCGCCTATGGGCGCACCCTCATCATCAAGGTCGAGATCTTCCTGGTTATGGCCCTCATCAGCGCCTACCACGCCTTCGTGCTCAGGCCACGGCTGGCCAACGCGCTCACTGCCAGCGCGAAGGATGACGCGGTGGCGGCGGTCGCCGCGCCGGTCGCTATGGCTGGCGATGGCATGCCTGAGCCCGCCCTCGTGATGGGGACCGCCGAGATCATGGGGGACAAGAATCCCTTGCCGCCTGAGGTGAGTGGCAACGCTAACCGGCTGGCCGGCTGGCTGCGACGCGAGGCAGTGCTTGGCGTGGCGGTGCTTGCCTGCGTGAGCTTGCTTGGCGCCTTCGCAGGCACGCTGAGTGTGCCGGTCCAGCCGAGCGCGGCGCCCCCGGCGGCCACCGGTGATTTCGTCGGCACACAGGCAGTGGGTCCCTATGCGATGAAGGTCACGGTGTCGCCGGCGACCTTCGGGACCAACACCGTCACCGCCGTGCTCACCACCGCCAATACCCATCAGCCAGTAGCTGGCGCGGGCGTCATCGTCACGACCTCTGACCTGGATATGGATATGGGCTCCGATCATGTGCAGCTCCAGGCGGTGGATGGCTCGCCCGGCACGTATTCGGGGAGCATTGACTTCGCGATGGGTGGGCGCTGGGGCCTCACCATGCAGGTGCTGCCGCCAGGGGGCAAAGATTACCTGACGACTCAATTTACTGTGCCGGTGAGTGAGTGAGAGGATAGCGTCGCGTGCGCATGCGAGGGACTGTTGGTCGCGGAGGCGTGCTGCTGGGCATGCTGGCCGCGCTCGTGATCGTGGCGGCGCTGATGCCGATCGCCAGACCGGCCCAGGGCGACGGTGGCGCGCCAAACCTGATCTATGTGGTGGGTGGTGGTCCCAGTGATGAGGACCTCGTGGTGATTGACGTCCAGCAGCGCGCGGTCGCGTGGCGCCTGCCGCTCAGCGGCATCCCCTATGCCGTGGCGCTTAGCCCTGATGGCCGCTATGCCTATGTGACGATCGCTTCCAATGGCATGCTAGATGTGATCGACGCCCACGATAAGAAGGTGGTGGCCGAGTTTCCCGTGGGCAAAGAGCCCACTGGCATGGCGCTCGACACAACGACAGCGACCCAGCGCCTGCTGGTGACCGATGCGGGTGAGAGCGCGCTGGCGGTGGTAGATGCCACCAAACACACGGTGCTCGACACGATCACCGTAGGCCCGCATCCCAGCAGCGTTGCCATCGCGGGCCCCGCCAGCGGCATCAAGGATCCCACCCATGCCGAGGCCTGGGTGACGAGCACCGACGGCAAGAGCGTCTCCGTAGTGGATCTCGCGACGCTTCAGGTCATCGCGACCATCCCGATGCCCGCGCCCGCGCTCACCGTCATCATTCCCCAGACCAGCCAGGTGGCCTACATCGGGCTGGATGACGGCGGCATCGAGGTGGTGCGGCTGGCCTCGCACACGGCGCTGGGCTCGCTATTCACCTTGAAGGGCAGCGCCTCAGCGCAGATGGACTATAACGCCATCACAGGCTCGATCTATGTGCCTGACCCCACTGGCAACGTCGTGCAGGTGCTGCGCCCCGCCACCGGTGACTCAGACATCATGCCAAATGAGCCGATCCGCACGCTGCCCTTCGGTGATGAGCCCGCCGCGGTGGCCATTCCCTTCGACGGCAGCTTCGCCGTCATCGCGCACCGCGCCACCGGCCAGGTCACCATGCTCGACCTCGGCACCCAGAAGCCTATCGCGCAGGTGCAGGTCTTCGGCCATCCAGTCGCGCTGATCACCGGCTCCTATCCGCCCGCGCTCAGCGGGGTCAACGCCGCGGCAGTGGGACTCATCATCACGGTGATCGTGCTCGGCGGCTTCGTCGTGGTGGGGCAATTGCTCATCATTACGAATCGGCGCACGAAGAAAATGCAGAAGAGACGGGCTGCGAATGATGCTTAGACGCTCTGTGTATGCGTGGGCCTCGGTCCTGGTCATGGCGCTCGCGGTGCTGGCGGGCTGCGGCGGGAGCTCCACGAGTGACTTTGGCGGGAACAAGAATCACGTGCACGATCTGGCCGTGCTGGGTGATAAGAGTG
>DASWAC010000378.1:0-9568 GCA_036391335.1 Ktedonobacterales bacterium | reverse complement strand
GCCGGGCGTGGGTGGCTTCGATACGCGCCAGATGCGCTTCGACGGCCTCCACTGCCGAGATCTCGCCAGCTGCGATTGCCCGAGCCAGCTCACCCGCCGGCATCGCTGTGACCGCCTGTGCCTCCATCGGCCTGCCTCCGTCGTCTCACACGCTCGCTCAAGTGCGTCCCCATGATACATGATTCCTGAGGAGCGAGCACAGCGTGCGTGGCAGCTGGAGTAGGCTGAGCTGCTCGCTGGAATCCATCGCATTCACCCGCCAGCCTGCCCCGCCTCGCGATGATATACTCAGGCATGGCATGAGGTGACCGAGTAAGGAGCAGCGCGCAATGATGCTGGATAACAAAGTAGCTATCGTGACAGGCGCGAGCAGCGGCATCGGGCAGGCCATCGCCACCGCGTTGGCGGCGGAAGGCGCGGCGGTGACGATCAACTTTCACAGCCACCCCGAGAATGCCCAGGCGGTGCAGGCACAGATCACCCAGGCGGGCGGCAAGGCATTGCTGGCCCAGGGCGATGTCAGCGTGGTCGCCGACATCCAGAGCGTGATCGACCAGACGGTGAAGGCCTTTGGCCGCCTCGACATCATGGTCAACAACGCCGGGATGGAGACCCGCACCTCGATCCTCGACAGCACCGAGGACGACTTCGATCGCGTGATCGGCGTGAATCTCAAGGGCGCCTTCTTCGGCACGCAGCTCGCCGCGAAGCAGATGCTAATCCAGGGTGGCAGTGGTCGCATCATCAATATCTCGTCCGTGCATGAGGACTGGCCTATGCCAGGCAACACCCCCTATTGCGCGGCGAAGGGCGGCGTTCGCATGCTCACCCGGACGGCAGGCGTCGAGCTGGCCTCCAAGGGCATCACCGTCGTGGGTGTGGGTCCAGGCGCAGTAGCGACGCCGATCAACCAGCAGACCATCGCCGACCCTACGAAGCTCGCGGCGCTCGACAAGGCCATTCCCGAGGGCCACCTCGCCCAGCCGGGAGATATCGCCGGGCTGGTCGTCTGGCTGGCCTCAGACAAGAGTGCCTATGTGACGGCGACTACCTTCTTCATGGATGGCGGCATCATGCAGTCCAGCCCTGGCCTGTAGGCAACCCGACCTACACCGGCGGGTGCCATCCGGCGGCAATCCATTCGCGGCGGACCATCACGGCATTCACATTGTTCATCTGAAACGTGGCCACGGTCGCGCGGCCGCACGTGTGCGCGTGTGTGGCATCTCCCGCTCTTCACCGCTCCTCGCTCATACGCACCGTGTCATCAGGTACGCGGCCCAGCCAGGTGGCCAGCCAGAGCTCCGCTGTTCGCCCGCGATCCGCTCGATCGAGAAATGCGCACCGAAGCGCTGCTGGGCCTCATCAGGCGCGAGTGGCGGTGGGAAAAACGGAATAAAGTATTCCCACCAGCGCATCCGATACTCGAAGCACCACAGCAGGTACCGGCTGCCCAGATGACTCAGCGCGAGCAAGGATCTCAAGTAGAGTTCGCGGGCTGCGGGCGTGAGATCGTCGAACGTCCCGTAGTCCACCAGAAGGTCGAAGACGCCGGACAAGTCCTGAAGGTTGGTGAGGTCGGCGACGACGAAGGAGACGCTCGCCCCGGCGGTGTCCGCCCGGCGGCGCGCTTTGGCGATTGCGGCAGTCGCATAATCCACGCCGGTGACATCGAAGCCGCGCTGTGCTAGGTAGATGGCGTTACTGCCCGTACCGCAGCCAAGGTCTATCGCCCGGCATGGCTGGATGCGCCCGCTCTCGACCAGATCGACCAACTCGGCGCGCGACCCCTGCTCCCAGGGCATTCGGAAAAAGCGATAGCCGACTTCATAGAAGGTTTTCATTGCGCTCCCTCCTCATGACCAGCACCTTGAATCAAAGGCCGAACCGCATGAGGATCATGCAGGTGAAGATAGCAAAGAAGCCGAAGAGTTCAAGCACCGCAAATACCTTCACGCGCTGAAGCGTCGCGGCGTACTCAGTATCTCCCTTCGCGGTGTTCAAGCGCCGCACGTCGGGATCGAAGACGAACTCGATAAAGGCGTAGAGCAGGAGCGCCCCCAACAGGGCCACCAGCCACGTTTTGCCGTAGGTCGTACTGATGATGTCCTGGACGCTGTGGAGCTGGCCAAAGACTGTCCCGCGAATGAAGCCGAGCAGGATGACGAGAATAGCTGTTGGGCGCAGGACACGAGTTGTCAGCGGGCTGATCCGCGCCGCGATCTCTTGCTGTTTCTCCCGTGACAGTGGCAGGACCGCAGGGATGAGGATCAGGTTGATGTAGAGTGTACTTCCGAACCAAAGGACACCCAAAACCACATGCAGCCACTGTACGACGACGAGCCAAAGCATGGGAAGCCCCCCTAAATTAGCTAGAAACGGCGTCTATCCAAATTGATAGAGGGAGTGTATACTGAGTTGCGATGCCTGTCAACGAGCAACCTGATAATTCGAATACTCCGAAACGCGGCTACCACTCGCCCAAGCGTCGAAACCAGGCCGACGCGACGCGGCGTCGTATCGTAGTGGCCGCCGCGCGCCTCTTCGCTGAGCGAGGTTTCTCAACCGTCACCATGGAAATGATCGCCAGCGAGGCGGGGATCTCACTGGCGACGGTCTACCTCCACTTCTCCGGCAGGGCCGCAGTGGTCGGTGCGCTGGCCGAGGAGATTGTGACCGCGCCTGAACTGAGCGTGGAGTGGGTAGTCCAGGAAGCTGATCCAGTCGAGCAAGTGCGCATCGGTGCGCATGCCATGCGCCAGTTGAACGAGCGCGCCTGGCTGATCACAGACATCCTGCGCAGCCAGCAGGGGAATGATCCAGAGTTGGAACGGCTCTGGCTGCTCTGGCGGCAGCGCCACCTGGATGCGATGCGTCGCGCCGTGGAGGCCATTGCCTCCCGCGGAGTGCTTCAGTCGAGGCTGAGTGTCGAGGCGGCGGCGGATGTGCTATACGCGCTCACAGGGACCGAGGTCTATCGCGCGCTGGTGTCGGAGCGCGGCTGGAAGCCGGATCGCTATGAGCGTTGGCTCTTCGAGGTGGCGTGTCAAGAACTCCTCACCCTTCTCCCGTGATCTCTATCTCACCTGATGCCCTGAGCTACATTGCCCGTCCCGCAAAGGCCTCATACCATGAGGAATCGGCAGCACTTTTCTGCGGGCGGTACCTACCGTTGCTCCCACGCCGCTGACAGCAACGCACCACGACGACCTGCGCCAAGCGCTCGTTGGCCCATCCTAGCGCATTCGCTCTGCGACCGCACTCTTCTCGTGGTCGCAATGCATCAGGAAACGACAAGCGTCGAGACGGAATTGGTATGAGACGGTCATGGCTCCAGAGGAGGCCACGGCGAACCGCCTCGTGCAATGCCTGCGCCTTCCGCAATTGACCTTGCTCATACACCTGCATGAGAGCCAACAGCTCGGCGCGATCGTCTGGAGTCAGCTGCCCGGCTTGCTGGTGATCCAGAAGCGCGCCGAGCCGCGTCGCGATATACTCTGCCCATGTGCATTTTTGGCTCACGAGAGAAGGGACCTTTCATGGCAGCAGACGACACGACCAGGCAGCGACTCATCACATGGGGAGACCCCCTCGGGATTCGTGAGGCGCTGCTCAGCATGGGTGGGCTGGCCTTCTTCCACGCCATTGCCGAGGGTCGGGTGAGCTTGCCGCCGATGATGCACTTGATGGGCTTCCGAATCATCTCGGTGGCCGAGGGCCACATCGTCTTCGAGGCCGACCCCGCCGAATATCACTACAATCCCGTCGGTGTTGTCCACGGCGGCTTCGCGGCGACCCTGCTCGACTCCGCGATTGGCTGCTCGCTCCTCTCGCGGCTGCCAGAGGGCGTGAGCTTCACGACCCTGGAGATTAAGGTATCCTATCTGCGAACAGCCACCGGGCAGACTGGTCCCATGCATACCGAGACGACGATCCTCTCGCTGGGCCGGCGCGTGGCCAGTGTGGAATCGCGCCTGCTCGACGCGAGCGGGCGCCTCTATGCGACGGCAAGCTCGACCTGCCTGATCTTGCGGCTCGAGCCGGCAAAGGAGTAGCCACCATGGGCATCAAGGTCTACGAGACCATCTCGGCACTGCGCGCCGCGCAAGCCGGCTGGGCGGGCCCCATCGGCTTCGTTCCCACGATGGGCTATCTCCACGCGGGGCACATCTCGCTCGTGCACCACGCCCGCGCCGAAAATGAGACGGTCGTGGCCAGCATCTTCTTGAATCCTACTCAGTTTGGTCCCGACGAGGACCTGAGCAAATATCCCCGCGACCTGCCACACGACCTCGCCTTCCTCGAAGAGGCGGGCGTGCACGCTGTCTTTGGCCCCACCGTCGAGCAGATGTATCCTCCGGGCTACTTCACGTATGTCGAGCCCATGGGCACCCTCGCCGAGCATCTCGAGGCTGTCCGCAGGCCGGGACACTTCCGAGGCGTGGCAACAGTCGTCACCAAGCTCTTCAACATCGTCGCGCCCGACAACGCCTATTTTGGGCAGAAGGATGCCCAGCAGGTTGCTGTGCTGCGTGCGCTGGTGCGCGATTTGAACATGCCCCTCGCTCTGCATGTGCTGCCCACCATTCGCGAGGCCGACGGGCTCGCCATGAGCAGCCGCAACAGCTACCTCAACCTGAGGGAGCGCGCTGCCGCGACGGTGCTCTCGCGGGCGCTGCGGGCCGGACAGGCTGCTGTGAGCGACGCGCCTGATGGCGACGCGAATGCGGTGCGGGCCGCCATGCGCGAGGTGGTCGCCGGCGAGCCGCTGGCCACCCTGGACTACGCCGACGTGTGCGACCCAGACACGTTCGAGCCACTGGCGACGTTGCGAACCCCCGCGCTGCTGGCCATTGCCGCGCGCATCGGGCATACCCGCCTCATTGATAACTTCCTCCTCAAGGCCAGCGGTGAGTGGGAGACTGGCCACGGGGTCGAATCATGACCGGCGCCCTCCCGATCTTCGACGGGCACAACGATGTGCTGCTGAATCTCGCCATTCCGGCGCGAGGCAAGGGGCGCAGCTTCTTCGAGCGCAGTGATATCGGGCACATTGACCTGCCACGCGCCAGAGCCGGTGGACTCGCCGGCGGCCTCTTTGCCATCTTCGTCCCGCCGGAGTCCGCCATGATCACCGGGAGCGCCATCCCCATGGAGGATGTGGCATTCACCCCTCGCGGCTATTCGGTCAAGCTCGGCGAGGCGGTCTCTCATACGCATGCGCTGCGTGTCACTCGCGACGTGCTCGGGCTGCTCTTCCGCATCCAGGTGGAGTCACAGGGCCAGGTGCGCGTGGTGCGCTCGGCGGACGAGCTGGCCGGTGCGCTCGCCGCGGGCGCCCTGGCCGTCGTGCTCCATTTCGAGGGGGCCGAGGCGATTGATCCGGCGCTCACGCTGCTCCCGGATTTCTATGCCGAGGGTCTGCGCTCCCTGGGCATCGTCTGGAGCCGCCCCAACGCCTTTGGGACGGGTGTCCCTTTCCGCTATCCCGCCTCGCCCGACACAGGCCCTGGCCTCACCGAGGCTGGCCGCGCGCTCACCCGTGCCTGCAATGAGCTGGGCATCGTGATTGACCTCGCCCATATCAACGAGCGCGGCTTCTGGGACGTGTCCGGCATCAGCGCCGCGCCGCTGGTGGTGACTCACGCAGGGGTCCACGCCATCTGCGCCAGCACACGCAATATCACCGACAAGCAGCTCGACGCCATCGGTGAGACTGGTGGGATAGTAGGCATTGCCTATGATGTGAGCATGCTCCGGCCAGATGGCGATATCGGCCGCGATATGCCCCTCAGCGTGCTGGCCGATCATATCGCATATGTCGCCGACCGAATCGGCATCGCGCATGTCGGGCTCGGCTCCGACTTCGACGGCGCGGATATGCCCGAGACGCTGGCCGACGCGAGCATGCTGCCAAACCTCGTCGCGGCGCTGCGAGCCCGTGGCTTCGACGCTGCGGCCCTGCGCGCCATCGCCTACGAGAACTGGGAGCGCGTGCTGCGCGCCACCTGGCGGGAGTGAGATCGTGGCGGCACGCGAGGAGCCAGCGGGAGACGCGCTATGACACCCGGTGGAAGTCTGGCAGCGGCCAATAGACGACCAGTGCCTTGCCCACGATAGCAGAGCGGTGGATGGGTCCCCAATCGCGTGAATCACAGCTATTCTCGCGGTTATCGCCGAAAACGAGATATTCATCCTTCCCCAGCAGCCACGAGTGGGTCGCCTCAGCCGGGGTGATCGCCGGGAGATACGGCTCTTGCAGAGGGAGGCTATTGACGAGCACACTGCCATCGGGGTTCAGCTGCACCGTGTCGCCGGGCAGGCCGATGATGCGCTTCACGAAATCCGTGCCATTGGGGTCGCGATCGGCAGGCGGGCATTGCTTGAGTGCGGCGTCCGGCGCCTGGAAGACGATGATATCGCCACGCTGGGGCTTCCCCAGGGCATAGTCCACCTTGTTGACGAGAATGTATTGCTGGTTGTGGAGGGTGGGAAACATGCTTGGCCCATCCACACGGAAGTTTTGCACTGTCAGGCGAATGCCCATGAAAATGAGCAGCGTCAGCACCGCGACTTCGAGCACCTCACGCAGCAGCCGAGCGCCCCAGTGCTCACCCTGCTCGTCTTCGAAGCCGTAATCACTTGCCGATGGTGTGTCTTTTGTGTCGAGCACCCGCATCCCCACCTCTCCCGGTGCGGTCTCCCCAGCCCATCAGGCGGGTTGGGAACGCTCCCACATTGTAGCCGAGCCCCATGCGACGCGCAATGGGCGGCCCACCCGCCGAGACGCGCCGCGCCCATGCCACGTATTACGGTGTGACCAACTTCATTGTGAGGCCAGGCGTGCGATGGTAGAATGCTTGGGACTCTCTCACCAGCCATCGCCCCATGCTCTCTTATTCGCTTCTGAAGGGATCCCTTAATGAACGAGCGCCCGCGCCAGCCCCAGGACGAAGCTGAGATCAATCCCCCATGGGAGCGCGAGAGTGCGCGCATGCCGGCCATGCCGGGGCAAAACGATGACGCGTGGGCGCCGTACTATCCAGGAGCCAACGGGAAGAATGCCGAGCGGGAGTGGTCCACCGCGGTAGATCAGTCCTTCGCGGGCGCCAGCATGGAAGACATGTCGGGCAGTGGGCGCATCGCGGCGGTGGTGCCGCTGCAGGCGGGAGACCAGGCGTGGTCGGGGGGTGTGCGCGCCCCCAAGAGCGCCGCCATGACGGCGGACGAGCAGCCCTCGGTGCAGATGCGCGCCTTCTCGAAAGGGAACCTGGCCCGCGCCACGGCCATCGTGACGGCGGCACTCCTCTTCAGCCGGGTGCTCGGCCTCGTCCGCCAGACCCTGTTTAGCGGCGTCATCGGCATCAACAATCAATCCGACGCCTTCGTCAATGCCTCACTCATCCCTGAGATCGTCTTCAATATCGTGGCTGGCGGCGCGCTCGCGTCCGCTTTTATCCCCGTCTTCACCGACTACCTCGTCGACAAGAGAGATCGCAAGACCGCCTGGCACGTAGCCAGCTCGGCATTCAATGTGAGCATGGTCGCGCTGACCCTGCTCGGCGTGGTCGGCTTCATCTTCACGCCGCAAATGCTCGATGTCCTCATCCACCCGCTCCTGGTGAAAGATGCCAACGAGTTCCAGCTGGTGGTCTCGTTGACGCGCATCATGTTGCTGCAGCCAATATTCCTCGGTGGGGCGACGGTGGCCATCGCCATCTTACAGGCGCGGCAGTCCTTCGTGCTCCCGGCGATCGCCCAGGTGATGTATAACGTCTGCCTCATCGGCGGCATCCTCGCGACACTGGTGGACCAGCACACTCACATCTTCGGCGGCAACCTCGGTATCTATGGCCCCACCTGGGGAGTGGTCGCCGGCGCGCTGGCGCAGCTCTTGATCCAGATTCCCGGCCTCATCCGCGCCAGGATGGTCTACCGGCCGTCGCTCGATCTGATGCATCCTGGCGTGCGCAAGATGTTCCGCCTGATGTTCCCGCGCCTCATCAACGCAGCCATGCTCTATGTCTCGGTCGCGGTCAACCGCAGCTTGCTCCAGCTGGTTCCTGATAAGAGCGGTGGCGGCATCACCACCGGCTACGTGCAGGCATTTACTCTGGTCATGCTGCCCATCGGCGTCTTTGGCATGGCCGTCTCGCAGGCGTCCTTTCCCAGCATGGCGGCCTTCGTCGCCGCGGGCGAGTGGAAGCGGCTGCGCGACACCATCATGACGACGGTGCGCGGCGTGACCTATCTCGCGCTGCCCTCTG
Source organism: Ktedonobacterales bacterium (assembly GCA_036391335.1). GTDB lineage: Bacteria > Chloroflexota > Ktedonobacteria > Ktedonobacterales > JADMIN01 > DASWAC01. The sequence goes on along the minus strand of DASWAC010000378.1, from coordinate 1,301 downwards.
GCCTGGGACTCATCGCGCTAGCCGAGCCCATCACGCACCTCATCTATGGCCATGGCAAAGTGCTAGACGACCCGGCAGCGCTCACCTATATCTCGCAGCCGCTCATCTTCTTCTCCATCGGCCTCTTGGGCCTCTCTCTGGTCGAGATCCTCGTCCGTAGCTTCTATGCGCTGCACGACACCCGCACGGCGGTGCAGGTCAGCATCCTCCAGTTCATGTTCGTCATCGGGCTCAGTGTCATCCTCCTCTCGCCCCTGGGCGCGGGTGGGCTGGCGCTGGCGACCTCCCTTGGCTCGCTGGGTGAGGCGGCGGTGCTGCTGCTGCTCTTGCGGCCACGCGTCGGCGGGCTGGGGCTACGCTCCTTCGCGGGCTTCTTCCTCTATTGCGCGGTGGCAAGTGGTGTGGCCGCGCTGACAGCGCTGGTGGTCTATCTGGGCAGCGGCTATCTGGTCATGCTGGCGGGGCTGAGCAACGCGGGCTCGACCACCCTCATGCTCGGCGGGCGCATCGCGCTGGCCATCGGCCTCGCGGGGGGAGCCTACTTTGGCGTGGCGAGCTTCCTGGGCATTGGGGATACTGTGCCAGTGGGACGCATCGCAGCCCGTGTTTTCCGGCGCAATTAGCGATTCACCGCACGCCGAAAGTTGACAAATCTCTCACGCTGCTCAAGAATGTCGGTACTGCGAACGTGCATGACATGATGGGGACGGAAGAGGTGGATCGTTGGTGATACAGGTCATGACACAGCCCAGGCGTAGTGGCCATTCGCAGTGGGAGGTGCGCCATGACTACCGAAGCCACCGAGCTTGGTTCCGCTACCCCCGATTCCAGTCCGCTGCTGAGCAGCTCGCAGGCCGCGCGCCGGCTAGGCATCCATCGCTCATCACTCCACTTGGCAGTGAAACAGCGGCTGATCACGCCTGATCTCGTGACACCCGGCGGCCACCACCGTTTCTTCGTCGAGACGGTAGACACCTTCGCGTCGCATGTGGCGACCCGCTCGGTGACGAGCCAGTCACCGTTCATCGAGAAGGTGTCGCATGCCATCGCTGATCCAGATGACTTCCAGGCAGGCGTTTTGGAAAGCCTGCGTGAGATCAAGCGGGCGATTCCAGATATCTTCTTGCTTTCGGTGATGGAGTCGAATCCGCATATGCACCCGCTGCCGCCATCCCAGCTGCTGGCTGAGCTGAGTGATCCACCTGAGGTGATCGAGGAGTTCCTCCAGAAGTATGCTGACGCGCAAACGGTCTCCAACCGGGTGATGCATTCCCACGAAGAAGTCGTGATCAATGACCTCA
>DASWAC010000377.1:0-6330 GCA_036391335.1 Ktedonobacterales bacterium | reverse complement strand
TGGAGTGCCCCAGCCAGCCAAGGACAACACGCCCAAAGACGAGAAATGCGAACGCCTCGTGTGAGCTATAGGCAAAATAGACGAAATTCTCGACCAGGGCAAAGCCCGCGCCAATGAGGATGCCGTAGAGCACGCCATCGGTCACGTTGTCGAACTCGTCGCGCACCAGCAGGATCAGCAAGAAGAGCCCCGCCGCCTTGACGACTTCCTCGATGACGCCGGTGCTCAGCGCGCGCAATGCCACTGGAAGCAGCGCCCCGCCCGAGATGTGCGCAAAAAGGGCTTGCAGGAGCCCGTCGAAGGTTTGCTCCAGCGAGAGCACCGGCGGGACGGCGATCACCGCGCCCCAGATGAAGGCCGCCAGCAGCAGCAGCGGCGGCTCACGCTCATAGCGATCGAGTAGTGCGACCAGCAGCGCCGCGCCAATCGCGGGAATCAGCGGGACAGTGAGCGCCGCGAGGACACGTCCGGCGCCACCGAGCGCCAGCGCATCATGCCCGATCAGCGCGGCTGTGCCGAGCGTGAGGATGGAGCTGAGCAGCAAGAGGAGTGTGCCAGCAAGGCCGAGGAGGAAGACTCCCCGCCCGCCAAAGCGGCCCTGCAGGGCATATTGGAGGGTGACGCCCGGGCTCAGCAGGTTCGTCGCGCCGGGCAGAATGAGGGTCGGCAGCGCGTCAGGCGTGACGGGCTCAGCCGGGGATGCCGGCGCCAGGAATTGCAGCGAGGTGTCCCCGAGGTGAATGATATCGCCCGAATGCACCCGCACCCGCTGAGTGGGCGCGAGCTCGAACTCGCCGCAGACGAGCGAGCTCCCGCTGGAGATGTTCTCGATCCACCAGCCATCGTCACGGCGAAATAGACGCGCGTGCTCACGAGAGACGGCTGGGTCCACAAGGATGACATCATTTTGCAGCGCCCGCCCGATGGTGGCGGCCTGAGCGGACAGCGTGCGCACCCACTCGCCACTGAGCAGCGGCGACCCCCCCTCGATGCCCAGCGCGGCGTCTGGCATCACACGCAGTGCCGCGACAGCCGACGGCGCGATCAGGGTTCCCAGGGCACGCGCCCGTCTCGCCTCACGCATCACAGCGATTCCCCTCCCAACGACAGGCGGCCACTCTGCGATGCATGATAGCAGACGGGAGAGATGCAACGCCGGACGGTAGGCCTGCTCGCGTGATGTGCGTGCCGGCGACCGGAGCGCTCGTGGTCGGGGACCATGCCCTCACGAGCTGGCGTCGAGCGTCCCGGGATCATCCTCATCCAGCGGAGGGATCTTGCCGGTGCTTTCCTTGGCCAGGTCGCGGTCCAGGCGCTGCTCGCGGAACTGCCTCACATAGCCCTGGAAGCGCGAGCGCATCTGGCGCCCGCTCAGCCGCTTCCCGCTCTCAAAATATTCGATGGCCACCTGCCCTAGCGACCATGTGCCACCGGCCGCCACCGCGCCTGCGATGAAGTCGCCGCCCACCGGCACGAGCTTCGAGACCTGTTCCGCGAGATAGCGGAAGGCCAGCCCGCCCGCGACCGTGGCCGCCAGCTCGCGCGCATGGTTCGCCGTGAGTGGCTCGCCATAGACGGTGGCGATGCGCAGCACCATGCGAATCTGGTTCCCCAGCAGGATGGGGATATCCACCAGCGGGATGGGCTCGAGTCCGGCTGCCAGCCCGATCAGGGTGGCGTTGCGCACGATGCGATTGGCGGCGGTGCGACGGAAGGCGGGAAGCTGGCGACCCATCACAAGCGCGACGGCCGGGCTCGCCGTGATCATCGCGGGCAAGAGCTCATCGGCGATGTTATCGCCCTTGCGCGCCGAGATGGGGATGATGTCGGGCACGCCCAGCCGCGCGGCGGCGGTCGCGGCGGCCTCATCCGCCTGATTGCCCAGCAGGTCGGCTTTGTTCAGCACGACGATGAGCGGCTTCTCGGCAGCGCGCAGCTGTGCGATCATCTGGGCATCTTGCGCGCGCAGGCCGGCCGACGCGTCGAGCATATAGACCACCAGCGCCGCCTCATTCACCGCCTCCAGCTGCATGTCGGGCATATGCCCTGGCGTGTCAATGAGGACGAAAGGGCCGACAGTGCCGCGCACCAGAGAGGTCGTGGACCCAGCCGTGGCGGAGACGAGGGAGAGATATTTCCCGCTGAGGGTGTTGAAGAGGGTGGACTTTCCGCAGTTCGCCAGCCCGATAATCGCCACCTTGCGCTGCAAGTCGGTGGCTATCTCCGCCTGGGCGGCTTTCCAGTCCACCGAGGCGAGGAAGCGTCGTGCCGTGCTCAGATTCTTTGGCAGACCCGCCAGCCCCGAGAGCGAAAATGTGTTGCGCAGGGTGCGCCGGAAGATGCTGTCATTGGCCACGGTAGTCTTTCCCTCTTGTCGTTGGTGCTCGCGCCGTCATACGGCGTTATAGCACGAGACGCGCGAGCGAGTGGGAGACGAGTGGTACAATGCGCCCGCGTCTTCCATAAAGAGTACGCCCCACGAGAAAATGGAGTTAGCCCGCGCACTCCCTCTCGCTCCCTTTTCGAGAAACGATACACCATGCCCACGCTGACCGGCATCATCGAGCGCATCGTCTTTCGCAACGACGAGACGGGCTATACCGTGGCGCGCATGCTGCCTGGCGAGGGGCAGATGCTCTTCCGCGACGATCTGGTCACGCTGGTGGGCGCGCTGCCGGCGCTGCACGAGGGAGAAGAGGTCGAGGTCGTCGGCGAGTGGGCCACCCACGCGCGCCATGGTCGTCACCTGCGGGTCACCGGGTTCAATCCCCGGCTGCCGGTCAGCGCCGCCGGGTTGAAGCGCTACCTCGCCTCAGGCATCATCAAGGGCATTGGCCCCAAGACCGCCGAGCGCATCGTAGATCGCTTTGGCGAGCAGACGCTGGCCGTTCTCGATCTAGAGCCCGAGCGGCTGACCGAGGTGAAGGGCATCAGCGCCCAGATGCGTGATCGCATCATCGCAGGCTGGGCCGAGCAGCATGGCATTCGCGAGGTGATGCTCTTCTTGCGCGAGCACGACGTCTCAGCCAGCCTCGCGGCAAAGATCTACAAGCAATATGGGCAGAGCGCCATCGGCGTCATTCAGGAAAACCCCTACGCGCTGGAGCGCGATATCAACGGCGTGGGCTACAAGACGGCCGATGGACTCGCCCTCAAGCTCGGCATGCCCCGCGACGCGCTCCCCCGCCTGATGACGGGCATCAAGCATGTGCTCTCTGAGGCTGCCAACAGCGACGGCCACTGCTTCTTGCCACGCGATGAGCTACTGGCCCGCGCCGCCGCACTGCTGGAATGCGCGGTCGCTCAGCTTCCCCCTGCCCTCGATGAGCTCGCCCGCGAAAGAGAAGTCTTCGTCGAGGAGGACCACATCTACCTCGCGCCCTTCTTCTATGCCGAGCGTGGCACCGCGCAGCGGCTGCGGCTGCTGATGCGCGCGCCGGGCACACTGCCACCGGTGAGCCAGATCGAGTGGGCGGAAGTCTTCGCCTCGCTGGAGCGCCGCCAGGGCATCACGCTGGCCGCGAGTCAGCGCGAGGCCACGCAGGTCGCCTATGCCGCGAAGGTCTCAGTGCTCACCGGCGGCCCTGGGGTTGGCAAGACGACGGCGCTCCGTGTGTTGCTCGACGTGCTGGAGCGCGGGCAAGTGAGCTTTTCGCTGGCGGCACCAACGGGGCGCGCGGCGCGGCGCATGTCTGAGGCCACGGGCCGGCCCGCCAGCACGCTGCATCGCCTGCTCGAGTATCAGCCCGGCGCAAACGAGTTCGCCTATGATGAGCACCGCCCGCTGCCTGCGCGCTTCATCATCGTGGATGAGGTCTCAATGCTCGATATCCTGCTGGCGTACCGGCTGATGCGCGCGGTCCGGCCCGAGGCGCACCTGCTGCTCGTGGGCGACGCCGACCAGCTTCCCTCGGTCGGGCCTGGCAGCGTGCTGCGCGATATCCTCGCCAGCGAGAGCGTGCCCGTCACCCGGCTGACCGAGCTATTTCGCCAGTCAGCGCAGAGCGCGATCATCGTGTCGGCCCATGGAGTGAATCGTGGCGAGATGCCGGCTCTCACCCAGCCGAAGGACAGCGACTTCTTCTTCATCCGCCGCGAGGACCCGGCCGCCGCCCAGCGCATGGTGGTGGACCTCGTTGCCAGCCGCATCCCGCGCAGCTTCGGGCTGGACCCGGCCCGCGACATCCAGGTGCTCTCGCCGATGTATCGCGGCCCCGCCGGAGTGGACGCGCTGAATAAGGCACTGCAAGAGACGCTGAATCCGCCCAACGGCCCCTCGGTCACCTATGGAGAGCAGACGCTGCGGGCGGGTGACAAGGTGATGCAGGTGCGCAATCGCTATGACCGTGGCCCCACCGGCGTTTTCAATGGCGATGTCGGCATGGTCGAGACCATCGAGGAACCCAGCCGCCGCGTGCTGGTTCGTTTCACCGACAGCCGCGAAGTCATCAGCTATGAGCCGCACGAGCTGGATGAGCTGACCCTGGCCTGGGCGTGCAGCATCCACCGCGCCCAGGGGAGCGAGTATCCCTGTGTGGTCATTCCCCTGGTGTCGCAGCACTACCTGCTCTTGCAGCGAAACCTGCTCTACACCGCGATGACCCGCGCAAAGCGGCTCTGCATCCTCGTGGGTGATCCCCGTGCCCTGCGCCGCGCGGTGGAAAACGACGCGCTGGCCACACGCAACACCGGGCTCGCGGCGCGCCTGCGCGGCCCCACGCTGGGCGGGTGAGCGCACTCGCCACGCGGGGCGCGGCACATCAGCTTTTGTCCGCCTCGGCCTACACCTCCACGGCCTCGCGCTCGGCATGCCAGCGCAGGTCAGGCTTGCGCGCCGCGAGGGTCTCGTTGAGACGGCCAACGACGGTGTCATGGGGCGCGTCGAGGATCACCTGTGGGTCCACCTCGGCCTCATGCGCGATCTGGCGCATCACCTCGATGAAGTTGTCGAGGGTCTCACGCGTCTCCGTCTCGGTCGGCTCGATCATCATCGCCTCAGGCACGATCAGCGGGAAATAGATCGTCGGCGCGTGGATGCCGAAATCGAGCAGACGCTTGGCGATGTCGAGCGCCTTCACTCCGAGCTTCTTCTGCCGGCTTGCCGAGAAGACGAACTCGTGCATGCACGCCCGGTCGAACGGCAGCTCATAGACGTCTTGGAGCGCCCGCATGATGTAGTTCGCGTTGAGCACGGCGCTCTCGCTCACATGGCGCAGGCCGTCGGGACCATAGCTGCGCATATACGTGTAGGCGCGCACCAGCACGAGGAAGTTCCCGTGATTCGCGCGCACCCGGCCGATGCTCTGCTTGCCGGCGCCCTCCCAGTGGTAGCCGCGCTCCTCGTCGTGCGCGGGCAGCGGACCCGGCAGGAACGGCACCAGTCGCTCGGCCACGCCGATGGGCCCCGCGCCGGGACCACCCCCGCCGTGGGGCGTGCTAGCCGTCTTGTGCAGGTTCATGTGCACCACGTCGAAGCCCATATCGCCTGGCCGAGTGATGCCCATGATGGCGTTCGCGTTCGCGCCATCGTAATAGAGCAGGCCGCCGGCGGCGTGGACCTTGCGTGCGATGGCGACGATGTTCTCGTCGAAGACGCCCAGCGTGTTGGGATTCGTCATCATGAGGGCGGCGATCTTGCCCTCGTGCGCCTTCAGCAGCTCATCGAGGTGGGCAACATCCACACCACCGCGCTTGTCGCTGCGCAGCTCGACCGTGACATAGTTCGCCAGGGTTGCGCTGGCCGGATTCGTGCCGTGGGCGCCGTCGGGGATGAGCACGACATTGCGCGTGCCCTCGCCATGCGACTCATGGTACGCCTTGATGAGCATCAGCCCTGTGATCTCGCCGTGCGCGCCGGCTGCGGGCTGCAGTGTGAATCGCTTCATGCCGGCGATGGCGCACAGATACTGCTCGATCTCCAGCAGGAGCTGGATGGCCCCTTGCGTCACGCTGGCGGGCGCGAGAGGATGCAGCGCGGCGAAGCCAGGGAGCGCGGCCATATCTTCGTTGATCTTGGGGTTATACTTCATCGTGCACGACCCCAGCGGATAGAAGCCGCTATCCACGCTGAAGGTGCGCTGCGAGAGGTGCGTGAAGTGACGCACGACCTCGATCTCACTCACTTCAGGCAGGGGGGCGGGCTGCTTGCGCAGCAGCGCCGTGGGGATGAGCTCACTCACCGGACGGGCGGGCACGTCGAGCGCTGGCAAGACATCGGTGTGGCGACCGGGCGCGCCCTTCTCGAAAATCAAGGACTCGGTGCTCATCGGCTCTTCCCTGCGCTTTCACTCAGCCCTGCCACCAGAGCGTCAATGTCATCTTTCGAGCGCG
>DASWAC010000376.1:0-1783 GCA_036391335.1 Ktedonobacterales bacterium | reverse complement strand
CTCGATCGCTGGGGAAGTCCGCGGGCACGGGGCGCTCGCCCACGACCAGCGCGGCCCCCGCCGCGAGCGCCTGTGCGATATAGTCGTGGCCGTCGGTGCTGACACCCGCATAGGCCACGAAACATGCGCCGGGGCCGACCTGGCGGGAATCATACACAACGCCAGAGATCGGCGCGGTGAGGGGGCCGGTGACTTCCACGACGGGGATGGCGGCCAGCAGGTCGGCGGCGGTGATGCTCATGCGCCGGCCTCCGCCGCAGCGTCGGGCAGCCAGAGCTCGCCGCGCCCCATCACGACCGCGTGGCCACCGATGCGAACGTCTTTCACCTCACCCATCTCGCGGGTGATGGCGATATCGATCTGGCTGGGCCGCCCCATCTCGACGCCCTGGTGCAACACGAAGGACTCGCTCCCTCCGCTGGCGTCGCGGGTGTGCCGCATCACATAGACCCCTAGCGCGCCTGAAATGCCTCCTGTGGCGGGGTCCTCCATGATGCCGATGCCCGGCGCGAACATGCGCCCACGCATCGTGGGCCGGCGCAGCCCCGCCGGAGCCTCTGGCGTGTCGAGGGTGAGCAGATAGACGCCGTGCGGATCAATTCCCGGCGCATAGCGCATCAGTCCCATGCTCGACCGTGCCCTGCCCAGCGCATCGAGGTCGCGCAACGGCACGATGAGATAGGGAACACCCGCCGAGCCGACTTCGAGGGGCAGCGCGGGGTCGAGGTCGTCTGGCGTCAGCCCCATCTCACGCATGAGGCCATCACTATCGCCTGCCCAAAGCTGGAACCGCGGAGCCGGCTGGTGCATCCAGACAAACGAGACGTTGCCGCCCACGCGCTCGATATCCACCGGCAGCGTGCCCACCCCGAGCTGAAGCTGGACAGTCGTCAGGGTGGGAGGAATGATCCCGGCATGCGCCAGGGCGAACGCCGTGCCGACGGTGGGATGCCCCGCGAGCGGGAGCTCCACCCTGGGCGTGAAGATGCGCACACGGTGATGCGCAAAGGAGTCGGTGGGCGGCATGACAAAGGTGCACTCAGAGAGATTCATCTCGCGCGCGATGGCCTGCATCTCGGCGTCGGCCAGCCCTTGCGCGTCCAGGAAGACGGCGAGCTGATTGCCCCCGAACGGCGCGGAGGAAAACACGTCGAGCAGCAGGTAGGAAAGGCTGCGCATTGCCATTCTCACTTCATAGATCGCAATGAGGTATTTCTCACATGACGTACCTCGCAGGATACCATGAGTGGCCGATACATTGGCCTCTGCCATGACCATCCGCCAGGAGTTGTGGGGGCACGCGAGACGCCGCGACGCAGTCTGAGGCGCCTATTCCCTACCGGCAATCTCCAATTCTTGCTGTGCCGGCTCGACCGTCTCGGGCTGGTCGCCGAGGATGAGCCGGGCGCCGTGCTGAGCAGTCAGATAGGCCCAGGCCCACTGCATCATCACCACCAGCCGGTTACGGAAGCTGATGAGATAGAAGATGTGCACTCCGACCCAGATGAGCCACCCAAGCAGGCCGGAGAAGCGCACCCTGCCGAAGTCGGCGATGGCATAGGCGCGCCCGATCGTGGCCAGGTTTCCCTTATCCCAATACATGAACGGGTCGGTCGCCTTGCCTTCGAGCATGGCGCGAATACGCTTGCCCACATAGGTGCCCTGCTGCATTGCGACCGGCGCGACGCCGGGAAGCAGCTTCCCATCTTCCTCGACATGCGCGGTGTCGCCAATGGCATACACGTGCAGGAGGCCGGGCACTTCCAGCTCTGGGCCCACCAAC
>DASWAC010000375.1:0-9119 GCA_036391335.1 Ktedonobacterales bacterium | reverse complement strand
AGGCTAAAGACGGGTGAGAAGCCTATCAGCAGGACTGCCGGCACCGTCGCGATCTGCGAGGTGGTCGCGGTGGCCAGCTTGCCCCAGCGGCGTGAGAGACGTGGCGCCAGGAACGACATCGCGCCGCCGATGAGCCCGGCCACGGTGAGATAGACACCCAGCGCGCCCGGATGCAGTCCAAATTGCACGTTGAAAAAGAGCGCCAACAGCGCCACCGCCGAGCTTTCTCCCAGCACGAAGAGGGCGTCGGGCACGAGCAGCATCGTGAAGAGGCGTATCAGGTCGCGCATGGGCAGCGAGGGATCCTGCGGCGCGGGTGTGGCGTCTCCTCCGGCGCGGGCGAGCCGGCGTGGAATGAGGCGCTCGCGCAGCCAGAAGAGCGGGACGGTTGGCAACAGGGTAACGAGTGCGGCGGTGACCAGTCCCCAGCGCAGTGGGATGGTGCTGGTTGGCTGCAGGTGCGTCACGTGGCCCACCAGCTCTGGGATCGCGCCACCGATGAGGGCGCCCAACGCGCCCACGCCCAGCAAGAGGAAGTTGTTCGCGGCCAGCGCAGCGACCCGCTGCTCTTCGGTGGTGCTCTCGACCAGGACGGGCATGAAGGTGACCCAATAGGCATTGGCGCAGATGCCGTTGAGCACGCCAAAGATGAATAGCCAAGTCGGCGAGGTGGCGAGCCCTAGGGCAGCAAGTGTCAGGGGATTGAGCAATCCCCCAATGATGAGCATTGGCTTCCGCCCATAGCGGTCGGCCAGCACCCCCATCGGCACGGAGGCGATCAGCGCGCCGATCGAGGGCACGGCGACCAGCGCGCCGATGAGTGCATTGTCGAAGCCCAGGCTATGGGCGTAGAGGCTGAGGGTCACATTGACGATGGTGAGCTGGAGCCCCTTGCCCAGCGTGAAGATGAGGATGATCCACACGTTGCGCTCGAAGCCACGAGCCACGGCAAGCGCCGCGTGCGCCTGGCGCAGCACCGCGTCGCGCGTCGCCTGTGGGCCACTCATAGCACTTTCTCCCTCGCACATGTCCCCATATCGTAGCCGAGGGAGCGAGCCCGCGCCCAGTCACTCAGGCGCACGTCGCGCGCACGTGATGTCGCCGCGAAAGCGAAACGTGCCGTGCTCGCGTCCGGCGAGGCAAGGCGAGAGTGACGCACTCAGCCAGCCGCGCAGGGCATCTCCGGTGATGCGCCCGCTATCAACCGCCCAGGTGAAATTTGACTGCGAGAGGAGATAGTCCACCAACGAAGGCAGATCAAACGCGTGCGCGTCGGGATACTCGATGTGGCTCGCGATCCGCAAGCCATGGGCGGCGGCGTCCTCATCGGTGAAGGGGGATCTGTCGCGTGGTGGGGAGGGATAACCAGCATATACCTCGCGCATGTATGCCGCGAATGCGGGTTCCTCTTCCATCTCGGCCATGAAATTATGGTCATAGATCACCAGCCAGCCGCCGGGCCTCAGCACGCGCCGCACCTCCGCCAGAAATGCGACGCGAGCGAGCCAGTGGAAGGCAGACGCCACCGTGATGATATCCACACTGGCCTCGCTCAAGGGCAGGGCCTCGGCCGGCGCAATCTCATAGGTGATGGCTGCATGCCTGGGCGCCTGGGCCAACATCTGCGCCGAGGTGTCGAGTCCGATCACCCGCTGTGCGATGGCCGAGAGCGCCAGCGTCGAGAGCCCTGTCCCGCAGGCGACATCCACCGCCAGGGGCACGGGCTCGCGCAGGGCCAGCAGCTCGCGGATGCGCTCTATCACCTCAGGGTGATAGTAGGGGCGGCCCCTGGCATAGTGCGCGGCGGCCTGTGCCGAGAGGAACGGATTCATGGCTGCCATCACTTTCTCACGCGCCCTGCGCCGGGCCGCGATGGTACTATAAAGCGAGCATGACGACCGAGGTGAGAGTGAGGCCAGAATGGGCGCTGTCGTGATGGACGGCCGGGCACTCGCCGCGACCCTGCGGGCCGAGCTGCGGCAGCGCGCCGCCGAGTTTGCCCAGACGCACGGGCGACCCGCCAGCCTGCGTCTGATCATCGCGGGGGAAGACCCCACAGCGCTGGTCTATGCCGAGCAGGTGCGGCGTTCGTGCCATGAGATTGGGCTCGACTGCGCGCTCTTGCGCTTCCCTACCAGCGCGACCCAGGTGACCCTGCGCGATGCCGTCGCGCGGCTGGGCGCATCGGTTGACGTGGATGGCGTGGTCTTGCTGCTCCCGCTGCCTCAGCACATCAGCCAGCGCTCCGTGACCGAAGTGCTCTCGCCCGCGAAAGATGTGGACGCCCTGGGACCGGGAAACGCGGGCCGGCTGATGACGGGCTTCCCCAGCTTCGTGCCCAGCACGGCGGCTTCGGCGCTGGCGCTGCTCGATGCGGCGGGCATTCCTCTGCTGGGCAAAGATACCGTGGTGGTGGGCCGCAGCAATGTCGGCGGCAAGCCAACGGCGCTCATGCTGCTGCGCGAGAGCGCGACGGTGACACTGTGCCATTCCAAGACCGTTGATCTGCCCTCCATCACGCGCCAGGCTGAGGTACTCTTCACCAGCACCGGCCAGCCAGGAAGCATCACCGCCGAGATGGTGCGCCCCGGAGCCGTCGTGCTGGACGCCGGGCTGAGCGCGGTGGGCGGGCACATCGTGGGTGATGTGGACCTTGCCGGCGTCTCGGCGGTGGCCGGCTATGTGACCCCTGTGCCTGGCGGGCTGGGTCCGCTCACCCACCTGATGCTCATTCGCAATACGCTGGCGGGTCCGCGATGATCAGGCCTGGCACTGGTGAAACGGGCAGGCGTTGCCACGGGTAGACGGTGGTGCTACACTGGGCGCCAGAGAGATGGCCATCAGCCTGGCTGCTGATGAGACAGTGAAGACGATCTCACTCTCCGTGGGATCTAACTGAAGGAGTAGGCTCACCATGAGCAGGACCCTGTCACTCGTGCTTGTCGTTCTCGGTGTCATTTTCTTGTTGCTTGCCGCCGCGGCCTATTTTGTGACGAGCGTGCACTTTTTCGCTCATGAGGTCGCCATCTTCGGTGTGCTTGGCCTGGTGCTCGCTGCGGTGGGCGTCTTTGGCATGGTCACTGGCAGGTCAGCCGCATAGGCGGCATTCTTCCCTCGCAAAGCGGATCGGGCATGGCGTCCATTAGGAGGCGCACGCCCGGTCCGTTGCTCGTTTGTGGCGGCCCGTTATGCCCCTGGGTTCGGGCACTTGTTGAGATACTTCGCCCCGTTGGCTTGTTGCTGCGAGAGGTAGGTCGCGGGGTAGAAGTGCGGGAACCCCTGGCTCTCGGTGCAGCTATCGTGCAGATAGAAGAAGTAGGTCGTGACCTTGCCCAGGTTGGGATCCAGCGCCGCCTTCAGGAAGAAGCGGACCGGCGCGGAGATGGGGCCAGGTGGCAGCCCATGGCACTGCGTATAGGTATTGTAGGGGCTTTGGGTCGCCACCTTGCTCGGAGAGCCCACAGGATCCCAATAACTCGCCCCTGCCGCGAGCGTGTTCGCGGGATCACTATAATACGCATACCAGGTGGCTGGATCGGTGTCGAGGCACGAATAGTCAGAGCGACTGCCCGGCGCGCTCAGCTTCCCCTGCTCGACCAGGAACCGGCGATAGAGGATATCCGCAATCTGGGCCGCGTCGGCATTATTGTCTCGCTGGCTCGACTCACGGATCACAATGGAGCCCAGCGTCAACGCATCATAGAGCGCGGTCACGTTGTCAGTATCGAAATACTTCGCCTTCGCGACGGTGAAGATGTCTTGCTGGGCGGTGTCGGGGCCAACCTTGATGGCATGCGCCGCGCACGAGGTGGGATCTGGCCAGAAGGCATCGAGATTCGAGTCGGGTCCCGGGCAGATCTTCTCGCCAAACTCGGTGAGCATGCGGTCTATGACCTTGCGCTCATCGTCGGTCTGGTTGAAGGAATAGGTGTCAGGGTAGAGATATCCCTCCAGCGCGTACTTCGCGTCTTTGTGCAGGGGCGGCACAAACCAGAACTTCTTGTTGACCGTGGTGCCATCGGCATAGACGCCTGTGGTCGCGATCTTGAGGAAGTTGTCTTTGTTGAATTTGGTTATCTTCGAGAAGAGGTCGGGGTATTCCAGGATGCGCAGGCCCGGACCCACGATGACCGAGATCTGCGGGAGCGGCGTGGATGTCTCGAGCGTCTTGATGATCTTGTCCATCGTGTCGCCCGGCGAGAGCTTATAGACGCCCTCCTGCACGCTGGAATCTAGCTTCTTGATGTAGTGGGCATAGTAGAAGAAGATGGTCGAGTTACGAATCAAGCCGGCCGTTTTGAGATTGTCGGCGATCTCTTTGCTGGTGTCGCCGTGATTGACCTGGAACGTGATCTGATTCGTCGCCCCAGGAACCATTGGCTGGGTCACCGCAAGGCCACCGGTCGTGGCGCCAAAGCCACACGCAAACGCGATGAGCGAGAAGACCAGCGTAGAGATGAGCGCGCCACCGCGCAAGCCACCCGATCGTGAATCATCCTCGTCGTCATAGTGCGACCCGCGATATGATCCATATCCCATCGTCGGCGACCCTCCCTGATATCATTCGTCCTGATCGCTAGGTGATCTGGCATCTGGCGCCTGACTCGTCGCCTGCCGTCTTCCTTCGAGATAGTCATGTAGCATGATGGCCGCCGCCGCCGCATCCAGGCGCTGCCGCATCTTCTCGGGCCGCACACCCGCAGCGCGCAAGGCCTCTACCGCGCGCGCCGTCGAGAGCGTCTCATCCGCGAAGACCAATGGGATCGCGAGCCGCGCTCGCAAGCGCTCGCCGAACCGCCGGATGCGCCGCGCCTGCTCCGAGAGCCGCTGCGGATCGCTGGCCGGCAACCCAACGACGACCACCTCGGCGCTGTGCTGGTGCGCCAGCCGCACAATCTCGGTGAGCGCCTGCTCGGTGGATTTGCGTAGCACCAGCCCCAGGGGCGAGGCGAGGATCTCCAGGTCGTCTGAGAGAGCGATCCCGATGCGCTTCTCCCCGACATCCACACCCAGGTGCACCATGCGGCGGCCTCCGCTTCACGGCGCGCCAAGCCGAGCATGCCCGCACGCAGCGCGACACCCATTGTACGGCCAGTCCACGCACATGGCAAGCTGTGTGGGCCTCTCAGGCACGCAGAGCCCACGTCGCAGCCATCCTGGGGGAGGGTGTCCGAAAGTCCTGTGCGTGAGAGTGAGAGCCGTCGCGGCGTAGCTCAGTATGATAGACTTCTCCCACACGGCATGGGGCGACCCGTCAAGCGGACCCTGAAAGCAGGCAATGGAATGACACATTTTCTCACTACGTGGTTTTGGCCACTCATTACAGGCCTGGCACTGATTACGGCACTCGTCAATTTCGGTGTGGCAATCGCTCAGCGCAAATATGCCACGGTCGCGCTCGTGCGCGGCGTGGCGGGCCTCGCAAGCCTGGTGCTAGCGGTCTTCATCATCGTTGCCAAGAATCTCCGCCTCCATCCACCCTTCGCGCTTGAATGGCAGGAAGTCTTCCTCGCGGCCGGTGTCTTCGTCTTCATCATGCTCTGGCTGCCCAGCCAGTTCGAGCGCAACAGTGAAGTGCCCAAGCGGACGACCCTGCAAGAGCGCGCCGCGCGACCCGTGCGCGCCACCGTGCGCCTGCAACAGACTATCCCCGAAGACTGGATGAATTAGCGCCACCCCAGCACGCGGCGAACCCAGAGGCGTACCCAGAGCGGAAAACCCTTGGCTCCTCTGTCTCTGCGCTGCGGTATCGGCCAAGCTGACGGCTACGGCGCGAGCAGGCGATCCAGCGAGACGATGGCATAGCCCTGGCTCTTGATGTAGTCTATGACCCGCGGCAATGCCTCTGGCTCGTGGAGACTGCCGCCGTGCATCAGGATGATCTTGCCGGGGCCGAGCTGGCTGGTGACCTGGCTATAGATGGCGTCGGCGGTGGTCGCGTCATCCCAGTCGCGTGGGTCAATGCTCCACAGCACGGTCACATAGCCGATGCCTGCGGCGCTGTTGACCACCTGCGTGTTTTGATTGCCATAGGGTGGCCGGAAATAGGGGCGCGTGCCGGTAATGCCCGCGCGGTCAGAGATGATCTGATTCGCGAGCCCCAGCTGATAGCAGACGAAGATATCGGTGCGCGCGGGACTGGTCAGGTTGGGGTGATCCACCGTGTGGTTGGCGATGGTGATCCCGTCGCCCTTCGCACGCGTCACCAGATCGGGATGATCTTGCGCCCAGCGGGCCGTCATGAACCAGGTGGAGGTCACTCCTTTGCTCTCGAGGGTGCTCAGCAGCGAGGCCGGGTTGCCGACCCCTTCATCCTCGTCGAAGGTCAGGGCAACCTCCTTGCGGCCTGAGGATCCCTGGCTGATGATCTTGGGCGTCACTGGATTCACCCCAGGCAGTGAGGTCGGCGAGGGTGACATCGTGGTGAGCACAGCCACATTCACGTGGTGCGCCGGGTCGGTGCCTGTCCAGGCGATGAGCATCAGACCAGGGCCACCGATGAAGCCGAGTGTGGGCGCACCCAGCGCCATCTCATTCAGGGTCACCTTCGTGGTGGCGGGGTCCGCCCAGGATGGGAAGGCGCGTGTGTATTGGACGTTGAGCGAGCGTGGCGCATCTATGCCTGTCCACGCCAGCTCGTTGGGTGGCATGTTGTAATAACCACCCACGATGCCCACCATGCTGGGCGTCTCGTAGGTCCACTCGGCGATCATCGTGGGCGCGCTCCAAGAGATGCCATCCGACGACCGGCTGAAGGCGACACGATTCGCCGGCGAGGTGGCGCTCCAGCTGAGGATGTATTCCGAGCGGGTGGGCTCGAAGGCCAGCCCAGGTCCGGACTTGCTGCTATACGACCAGAGAATCGTCTTCGCGCCTGTGGTGAGCGCGCTGCCCGTCTTGATGACCAGAACATTCAGGCTGCGCCCCGAATTCGTGCCAGTCCACGAGAGCAAGAGCGTGCTGTCATTCACGGCCACCAGCGCGGGCCGCTGGTAGCTATTGTCGCCCCACAGGGTCAGCTTCGCTCGCGTGCCATAGACGTCATAGAGCACATTGAGCGTGTTCGATGCGTCGGTGCCGATCCAGGCGACGGCGACCTTGCCGTTGGGAGTCCGCGTGACTGCCGGCCCCACGGGGGAGAGCTCGTCGAGCATGACGCGGTTGACATAGAGCGTGCCAATGCCACTGGTCATCACATAGAGGTGGTGCGCGGCATCAGTCCCGGTGTAAGCCAGCACGCTGCGCACGGTGCCTGTGTAGGAGGTCCACAGCGCGGGCCCATCAATGCTGGTGTCGCTGAGGATGGCCTTGGTGATTTCAGCCGAGGTAGGCGAGATCGTGCTCGCGGCCGGCCTGGCCGGAATCTGTGCGAAGCCGGTCAGCATCAGCAGGGCGATGCCGATAATGAGCAGCCAGCCTCGAGCGCTATGGTAAGAAATGGCGCCGCGTGGCGCCGAAGAGGAGAAATGTGTACGGATAGGGGAGCGCATAAAGATGGCCCCTTTCATCGAATGACTCAGGCGTCATCCGCAGGCTGGGGCACTTGGGGCCACGCGCTCACTGGTGGGGTGATGCGGGTCTCACGCACGATCATCTCTGCCCACGGGCATACGGCGCCGATGACGACGGACCAGCTCTATCAACGCATGTGTGGGTCACGCCACCTTCACAAGCGGTGGCTCAGACGTCACGCGGCTGTCACTTCCCTGGCAGCCGTGGCTACATTTGCTGGGAAGCCAGCAAGGCGCGCAGGCGGCGATTGATCTCGCGTGGCGCATCGGTCGCCATGTTATGGCCGACATTCGGGACGATCATGGCCTCGTGCAGATTGGGCAACAGGCGGCGCGCTCGTGCGATCACCTGGTCAGGCACGAAGAAATGCTCACGCTCACCCATCAGCAGATAGGTGGGCGACGTCAGGGCGCGCAGCTCGTCATCCGCGAGTGGGGCGGGCGGAAAACGGTACTCGTAGTGCTTGGCGAGCAGATAGAACCATTCCACTTCCATCGGGTCCACCCGCGTGCCACGCGGCGTGGCGAATGAGACGGCCAGCCGGGCCATCTCGCGGGTGAACATCCTGTCGGTGACGACGTTGCGCACGGCACGCACACGCGATGATTCCAGCAGGCGCGCCAGGCGATAGGGAAAGCGCACCGGCATCAGTCCGTTGGCGCTCATGAGCACAGCGCGATCGATCACGTGCGGGCGATAGGTGGCCAGCTTCATGATCAGCCAGCTCCCGTTCGACATGCCAACGAAGCTCGCACGGTCCAGCCGCAGCCCTGCGAGGATGTCTTCGAGCCACCTCGCGTAATCATGGCCCTGATGCGATAGCCGAACCGGGGTGCTCTTGCCGGCTGAGCCGATGATATCGAGCGCGTAGAGGCGGAAGTCAGCGCGCAGCTCGTCCATCTGATAGCGCCAGCTCAGTGCGTTGCCCTCCATGCCATGCAGCAGAATGACTGGCGGTGCGTCAGCTGAGCCGGCGGCCAGCAGGTGCGAGTCGCCAAAGCGAGTCGGCACGGTGATGGATTCATAGGGGACGGGCGCTTGTGCCAAGCCTCGCGCATACCACGCCATCATGGCGTGGTGGCCGTCGGGTGAATTGTAGAGGCTCAAGTGATCCATGGCTAAGAGGTCTCCGCCACGTCACGCTGTCGAGACAGGCGGATTCATCGTGGCTCTCTGTGTATCTTACGCACAGGGTGGCCCTGTGTTGCTTGTGATGTGCCGGTGACGCCACTTTCACGGGATGTGACAGGAATGTGAGCCAACTTTGTGATACTCCTCTTGGGCTGGAGTCTCTCCTTCTGTTAGGTGCAGGGCATCCCACATGAGGCCGTGACGGTCTGGGGAGGCGAGCATGACGACATCATTCTCGCCCGCACACGCTGACACCTCGGTGCCGGCCGGGGCCGCCGCATTGGCTCGTCGCTATGAGCTTGACTGGCTGCGCGCCTTCGTCGTGCTTGGGCTGATCCCCATTCACGCGGCAGTCTTCTTCAGCAGTGCCGCCGACCTCTTCATCAAGAACAGCGACACCAATGAGATCATGGCGCTCCTTGGCGTCTTCGCCGGCTCGTGGGGCATGCCGCTGCTCTTCCTGGTCGCGGGCGCCA
>DASWAC010000374.1:0-15154 GCA_036391335.1 Ktedonobacterales bacterium | reverse complement strand
CCCGAAAGTGCGCCGACGCCACAACGGGGCTGGCCTGCTACCACGCCCGCCCAAGTGCCTGCTAGCTTATAGGCACTCCGCATGCTCAGGGCATCGCTCGGGCTAGCTGGCGCCGGTGGCCAGCACGCCCAGCGAGGGCCCCGAGAGGCGGCGAGATCGGCCGGGAAGATCCTCCTGTGGTTCCTCAGGGTCGTGCCACCACCTCGACTGGCCCGGCAGCATCACCAGACGGGCTCGCTTGCGGCGCGGCAATGTCGGCATGCGCCAGAAGCTCGAGCTCACGCCAGCGCTTCGCCACGTCATCCTGCGCTTGCTCCAGCAGCAGCCTCGCCCGCGCCGGATCGCTGCGCGCCAATGTACTGAACCGGGTCTCGTTGTAGAGATACTTCGCTAACATGGGAGCCGGCTCTTTCGAGTCCAGGGTGAGCGGTGGCAATCCCTGCTCTGCGCGGGTCGGGTTGAAGCGATAGAGCGGCCAGTACCCCGTCTGCGCGGCCAGCTTTTGCTGCTCCAGGCCATTGCGCAAGTCGTATCCGTGCGCGATGCAGTGACTATACGCGATGATGAGCGATGGGCCAGGATACGCCTCCGCCTCGAGGAAGGCGTGTAAGGTCTGGGCATCATTCGCACCCAGCGCGACCTGTGCCACATAGACGCCGCTATAGGCCATGGCCAGCAGACCGAGATTCTTCTTGGGCATAGCTTTGCCGCGCGCGGCGAATTTGGCCACCGCGCCGCGAGGGGTCGCCTTCGAAGCCTGACCGCCCGTGTTGGAGTACACCTCTGTATCCAGTACGAGGATGTTCACGTCACGGCCGGAGGCCAGCACATGGTCTAGCCCGCCGTAGCCGATGTCATAGGCCCAGCCGTCACCACCAATGATCCAGACACTGCGACGCACCAGGCTGCTCGCGACCGCGGCCAGCTCACGCGCCTCGGGTTCCTCCCAGCCCGCGATCGTGTCCCGCAGGGCTGCCAGTCGCTCGCGCTGTGCCGCGATGCCGGCGGGGCTATCCTGGTCGGCTTCCAGCAGGGCCTGCACAGTGCCCTCACCCAGGCGCTCACGCAGCCTGACCAGCAGCTCGCGCGCATACTCTTCCTGCTTATCCAGGGTGATCCGCATCCCCAAGCCGAACTCGGCATTATCCTCGAAGAGTGAGTTGGCCCACGCGGGTCCGCGTCCCTCCTGGTTTGCGCACCATGGCGTCGTGGGCAGGTTGCCGCCATAGATCGACGAGCAGCCGGTCGCGTTGGCGATGAGCGCGTGATCGCCAAAGAGCTGCGTGACGAGCTTGAGATAGGGCGTCTCCCCACAGCCTGAGCAGGCCCCGGAGAACTCGAAGAGTGGCTCGAGAAGCTGCGAGCCCTTGATCTGTGCCGGGTTGACCAGGGCCGGGCTGACCTCGGGCAGGCGGGTGAAGAACTCCCAGTTAGCGACCTCACGCTCGCGCCGGGGCGCCTGCTCCACGAGGTTGACGGCGCGACGGCCCGGCAGATTCTTATCTTTCACCGGGCAGGCCTCCACACACAGGCCGCAGCTCGTGCAGTCCTCAGGCGCCACCTGCAAGCTGTAGCGCTGATTGGGAAACTCCTTGAAGCGAGCCGGCGCGGAAAGGAAGCCGTCCGGCGCATCAGCGAGGGCGGCGGTGTCATAGACCTTCATGCGGATGCACGCGTGCGGGCACACGATGGTGCACTTGCCACACTGGATACAGATCTCGGGGTCCCACTCAGGGATCTCCAGGGCGAGGTTGCGCTTCTCGTAGCGTGCGGTGCCCACAGGATAGGTGCCGTCGGCCGGGAACATGCTGACCGGCAGCAGATCGCCTCTGCCTGCGAGCATGGGCATGGCCACATCGCGGACATATGCCGGGGCGGAGGCGGGCACGCGCATCAGGGGGATATGCCCGTCCGACGCGACCGCTAGCTCCGTGGGCACGGCCACCTGATAGAGGTGCTCGAGCGCCTGGTCCACCGCGTCAAAGTTCTGGCGCACCACTGCCGCGCCACGCCTGCCATACGCCTTCTCGATGCTGTGCTTGATCTGCGCGATGGCTTCCTCACGGGGCAACACGTTGCTGAGCGCGAAGAAGCACGCCTGCATGATCGTGTTGATCCGCGCGCCCATGCCCAGCTGGCGCGCCACCTTGGTGGCATTGATGACGTAGAAGCGCAGACGGCGCTCCTGGATGACGCTGCGGATGTGTGGTGGCAAGTGATTCCACACCACCTCGGGCTCGTAGGGGCTATTCAGCAAAAAGGTGGATCCCGGCGTGGCTGCGCCCAGCACGTCGAGCCGCTCGAGGAGCGACCACTGATGGCAGGCAATGAAGCTCGCCCGCTCGATGAGATAGGGCGCATGGATGGGCGCGGGGCCAAAGCGCAGAT
The DNA here is from genome assembly GCA_036391335.1 of Ktedonobacterales bacterium. Taxonomy (GTDB): domain Bacteria; phylum Chloroflexota; class Ktedonobacteria; order Ktedonobacterales; family JADMIN01; genus DASWAC01. Next base: position 12,766 of record DASWAC010000374.1, on the reverse strand, counting down.
GTGAGCAGGTCGTCGAGCCGGACTTCTTCGAGTCATACTCGAAGTAGCCCTGCGCGTAGTGGTCAGTCTCTTCCCCGATGATCTTGATGGAATTCTTGTTGGCGCCCACCGTGCCGTCTGAGCCCAAGCCCCAGAACAGGCAGCGCACTGTCTCGTCGGGCTCGATGGACCAGGCGGGATCGTAGGTGAGGCTGGTGTGCGTGACATCGTCCGTGATCCCAACAGTAAAGTGGCGCTTGGGGTTGGCCCGCGCGAGCTCATCGAAGACGGCCAGCGTCATGGCGGGGGTGAATTCCTTCGAGGAGAGCCCATAGCGACCGCCAATCACCGTTGGGGGCGTCTGCGAGCGCAGTCCCTCACGCGCGCCTTCCTCCAGCGCAGCCACGACATCCAGATAGAGGGGCTCGCCAATGCTGCCCGGCTCTTTGCAGCGATCCAACACGGCGATCGCGCGCGCGGTGGGCGGCAAGACACGCAAGAAATGCGCCACTGAGAACGGCCGGTAGAGGTGAACGGTCACCACGCCGACCCGCTGGCCAGCCGCAGTGAGCGCGTCCACGGTTTCGCGGGCTGTCTCGGCGCCCGACCCCATCAGCACGATCACCCGCTCGGCATCCGGCGCGCCGTGATACTCAAAGAGCCCATAGCGACGGCCTGTCTGCCGCGCGAAGCGTTCTAGCGCGCCCTCCACGATGCCTGGCAGCTCAGAGTAATAGGGGTTCACTGTCTCGCGGGCCTGAAACGAGGTATCCGGATTATGCGCCGTGCCACGAATGACCGGGTGATCGGGCGAGAGCGCGCGCTGCCGGTGATCGTGCACCCAGCGGTCATCTATCATGGCGCGGATATCGTGCTCATCGAGGACGGCGATCTTGTTGATCTCGTGTGAGGTGCGAAAGCCATCCATAAAATGGAGGAACGGCACCCGCGACTCGAGGGTGGCGGCATGGGCGATGAGCGCGAGATCGTGTGCCTCTTGCACTGTGGATGAGCTCAGCAGCGCAAACCCTGTCGTCCGCGCGGCCATCACATCCGAGTGGTCGCCGAAGATGGAAAGCGCCTGGGTTGCCAGTGACCGCGCGGCGACGTGAAGGACCAGCGGACTGAGCTCCCCAGCGATCTTATACATGTTGGGCAGCATGAGCAGAAGCCCTTGCGAGGCGGTGAATGTGGTCGCCAGCGCCCCTGTCTGCAGCGCGCCGTGGATGGCGCCGGCCACGCCTGCCTCAGACTGCATCTCGATGACGGAAGGCACGGTGCCCCAGAGATTCGGTCGCCCGCTGGCGGACCAGGCATCCGCAAGCTCGCCCATTTGCGTTGACGGCGTGATGGGATAGATTGCGATGACCTCGCTCAACAGGTGTGCGATGCGTGCCGCTGCCTCGTTGCCCTCAATCGTTGCCCAGGTTTGTGCCATCTGAGATACCGCTCACCTTCTGTCGGGGAAGAATGGGCCACAGAGCTCGACAGAAGACGAGCGTGCGTGTGCAGCCTGCTCCAGACGCCCCTTCATCCGATTCATCGTGCGAGCCGGCGCTCGCCCCATGTGTCAGATGATCGCGCGTTGAGATAACGAGCACATCTCAGTGCCCAAGCTCGCTCTCACAAAGAAATCACGCGTATGCGGCGCCCTCGGAGACTGAGGTGGGTGGGCGAAGCGCTCGCGGGGTGAGGTCGCCCGCACTGGCGTGGCTAGCTGCTCATCCGCACCAGGGGACGATAGCGGGGCTCCCACATCAGCGCATCTACACGCTGCTCGAGAGCCTCCGCGGCGAGCGGCTGGCCCACGCCTGCCCGCACGGCCTCATGCGCCACGGCCACGGCCACCGCCCGCGATGCGGCGCGCACCTGCTCGATGCGGGGGTAGAGCTGCTCCGGTCGATCGCTCTGGCTGACGACCGCGCTGAGGGCACGCGCCGCCACGAGGAATATGGCATCGGTGACATGGCGCGCGCCAGAGGCCAGCACGCCCAGGCCCACGCCCGGAAAGATGAACATGTTGTTGCACTGGCCGATGCGGATGGAGCGCCCGTCGAGCTCAACATCAGGGAAGGGACTTCCCGTCGCGATGAGCGCCCGCCCTTCGGTCCAGCGCAGCAGGTCGGCGGGAACCGCCTCGCTCTTCTCGGTAGGGTTCGAGAGAGGGAAGATCACCGGGCGCTCGGTGTGGCGCGCCATCTCACGGATGACCGCCTCGCTGAAGGCGCCTTTGCGAGCCGCCGTCCCGAGCAGGATGGTGGGGCGCACATGGCGGACGACCTCCAGCAAGTCGAGTGCGGCCCCATCACCGCCGGCTGGAGTCCACGCAGACTGGGCAAATCTGGCCTTCTCCTGGTCGAGGTCCATCCGCCCGGTGTGGACGAGGCCATGGCTGTCGAGCAGCCAGATGCGCGCGTGCGCCTCCTCTTTGGTGGCGCCGTCGTCGGTCATCGCCATGGTGAGCAGGTCGGCGATGCCGGTGGAGGCAGAGCCCGCGCCCAGGATGACGATGCGCTGCTCACGCAGCGGCGCGCCCGTGACCTTGCCGGCGGCGAGCAGCCCGGCCAGCGTGACTGCCGCTGTGCCCTGGATATCATCGTTGAAGGTGCAGAGCCGGTCACGGTAGCGATCGAGCAATCGCCTCGCGTTGCCGCGCGCGAAGTCTTCCCACTGGAGCAGCGCATCGGGATACACCCGGTGTATCGCGGATACGAAGGCGTCTATGAACTCGTCATAGTCACGGCCACGCACGCGCTCGTGTCGCCAGCCGAGATAGAGGGGGTCGGCGAGCAGCCTCTGGTTGTCTGTGCCGGTGTCGAGGGTGATGGGCAGTGTGCCACCGGGAGCGATGCCCGCGCAGAGGGTGTAGAGCGCCAGCTTGCCAACAGGGATGGGCATGCCGCCGATGCCGAGATCTCCCAAGCCGAGGATGCGCTCACCATCGGTGACGACGATCACCCGCGCGTCAGGCACATTGCGCAAGATACTGTCGAGGTTGTCTCGCTGCTCATACGAGATGAAGAGCCCGTGGGGCCGGCGGTAGATATGGCTGAAGTTCTGGCATGCCAGGCCAACCACCGGCGTGTAGATGATGGGGCTCATCTCGGCGATATGCTCCTGCAGCAGTCGGAAGAAGAGCACTTCATTGCGATCCTGGAGGGAGGCGAGATAGATGTAGCGCTCGAGGTCGCTCGTCTTCGCGAGGTAGCTCTCATAGGTGCGCGTGAGCTGCTGATCGAGCGTCATGACGCCGGGAGGGAGCAGCCCATGCAGGCGAAACGCGCCGCGCTCCTCCTCGGGAAACGCGCTGCCCTTATTCAGCCGTGGCGTGCTCAGCAGCGCCACACCGGTCAGCGCGGTTGGAATGGCCTGGCTGGCGGCTTCCGCGCCCGCCCCGGACGCGCTCGCAGAGGTATCCATGCTCATGACGTCTGCCTTCCTTTTGTCACCACGCGCACCACGCGAAGGCGCATCACGCTCGGCGAGAGACCAGCCCTGGAGGAATGCCGCTCGCCACCGCCAGCATACCACGGCTGGCGCGGCGCGACTGGCTGCGCGTCACTCAGCGTCGCTGCCCTTAGAGCAGCTCACACCAGTGACCTACGCCTGATTGCCCTCACCCCCTGCCCCTCTCCCGCAGGAGAGGGGAGCCCAGAGCCAATGGGCGTTCTGAGGCCTTCAGGCCCTCCATGCGGTGCTCCGACACCTCAGTGCGGGGAGAGGCAACAAAAGGTCTTGATAGGCGCTCTTAGCGGCCCGCTCTCAGCACCTCTAATGATAGGGCGAAGGAGAGCAGGAAGGAGTAAGCTAGCAGGTGATGAGTCGTCGAGAACGTCCCCCGCGCTCAGGCTCTCACTCGTGATCGCCGCCCAGTGGCCCGCAGAGGGACAAGAAGACGCGCATGACCGCGACCTGGGCAGGCTGACATATTTCGCGCGTCCTAGATCAGGCCGAGGAAGGAGTCCTTCTTGATGTGCCTGCCGGGCACACCCAGGCGCTTGAGCGCGTCCTCATGTGCCCGCACCATGGCAGGCGGGCCAGAGAGGTAGAAGGTGCGCTCGTGGTAATCGGGCGCCACTGCCTTGATCATGTGCTCATCCACTCGGCCCACCGCACCGGCCCAGTTGTGCGGCGCGCGCTCGCCATCGGTCAGCGTATAGACTACCCTGGCGCCGAGCTTCGCCTCCGCTTCGAGGAGCACATCGCGATAGATGATGTCAGCGGCGGAGCGGTTCGCATAGAGGACGACGACATCGCGGCGCTGACGCGTGTCGATGAGATATTTGAGCATGCTGCGATAGGGCGTGATGCCGATGCCGCCCGCGATGAGCATGAGCTTCTTCTTGGGATCACGTGGCAGGGTGAAGTCGCCCCCGATGTGCGTGCCCAGGATCGCGCGGCGGGCGCCCAGGGCCAGCAGGGACCGCTTGTAGCTGCTGCCTTTGGGATAGAAGCGCACGCCAAGGTGGATGACCTTTTCCGTCGGTGATGACGCGATCGTGAAGTAACGCCGGTTCCCTCGCGCATCGGGATGCGCGTGCTCGAGGGTGCACTCGAGATATTGCCCCGGCTCAAACGCGAGCTTTGCCTGCGGCTGGAACACGAAGTCATAGATGTCCGGCGCGAGCTTCGCCTTCGCCTGGAGCTTCAGCATTACGCGCTGGCCTGGGCTCATGAGATAGGCGGCGATGTTCGCTAGCACGATGGCCAGCTCAGGCGTGAGATAGAGCGCGCCGACATGGAACTGCGGCACCATGAGCACACCCATGATAATCCCATAGATGCGCTTCAAGCCGCGCGTGGGCGGCGCAGTGAGCGGCTCCGTCAGCATGACGCCACCGACGAAGAAGAGGGGTGACGCGACCAGCAGCTGCTGCAGGCCCGAGAGGAGCGAGGTGTGATCGATGAAGGTGAGCGCCACGGCAGTGACCAGCGCGGCGGCGACATAGATCCCCACCATCGCCTCTTCGCCGAGCTTGCGCACGATCAGCCAGCCACCGATGATCGTCACGGGCAGCATGGTCGTGGTGGCCAGCCACCAGCTCGCCGTGTCGCTCAGCGCCAGGCCCGTCACCACCACAGCGATCGCCGCGGGATTGAAGAAGTGGCGATTTTTCAGCGAGAGGATATATTTCGAGGCCATCGCCAGCACCGAGACCCAGCCATAGAAGGCCAGCTGATCTGGCGTGCGAATCGGGTCAATGATCAGCGCCAGGATGAATGCCGTGATGAGCGCGGACTCGACATTCGAGGGGATGCCGAATATCCGTGCGAGCACTTTGTTCGTGGCCCAGCACAGGCCACTAAGAATGCCGACGGAGACCACCAGCGAGACGGGCGAGAATGGGAGGATGCCAACACCGGCGAGCACGGCCGCAGTGGCCAGCAAGGCGCCCAGCACATAGACGGTCAGGCGATACATGGTCACTCGATCGAGCAGGGTGTCAATTGCGCTCAGCATATGCCACGATATACCTTTCAAAGCCGCTGGTGTACGTCGCCATGCCGTGTGTGTCGATCTGATAGCCTTCAAAGCCCGGTAGCAGCTCGATGAAGCTGATTCCGCGCCGCCCCATGGCGAAGCCCGCTGTCGCGAAGCGGTCCGCCTCATAGACATTCGGGCCGATCACCGTCAGGCTCACGATGTCTGAGGCCAAGATCCCCGGCTGATGCGGGTCATAGATGTGCTGCCCACGGATCGCCGTGCCGGAGGTCGCCACCCCCAGATTGGTCACCGTCAGCGCCTTCACGATCTCGGCCCGATTGAATGGATTGCGAATGCCAACCCGCCAGGCGCGGCCGTCTTTGAGGCCACCCAGGGCGATATCGCCGCCGGCATCTATGTAGTAATCGCGATAGCCACGCTCTTGGAGCAGCGCCTCGGCATTATGGATGGCCCAGCCCTTGACGAGCCCTGATGGATCACAGTGACCGTCACGCCAGATCGCGAAATACCCACCAGTCTCCTCGCGGGTCTGCTGGCTCAGCGCGAAGACCGTCCTCACGTCCTCACTGGAGTCCGACAGGCCAAGCTCACCTCGATTGATGCGCGAGATCTCGCTCGATTCCTTATACGTGCTGAATGTCTCATCCACCTGTCGCAGATAGGCGAAGACGGCCTCCAGCGCATCCGCCGCCTCAGATGCCTCGCCGTCAGGGCCGGGGATCTCGACAGTAATCGGCATGCCCATGATGATCTGTGTTTGGCGCATGGGTTATGCCTTTGCCTGGGTGAGCGCGTCATCGAGCGACTGCATGAATGCAAACGCGGTATCGGTGGCGCCGCTGACGACATCCACTTGCGCGCTTTGTGCCTGGACAGCCTCAGAAGTCAGCACAGGCATGGCATAGGTGTTGATCTCCACGGAGCGGCTGCGGTGATTGGGATATTGCAGGAACTTGACATCGGCGAGCTTGCCGTTCTGGATGATCGCCTGCACCTGCACATAGCCCCACTGCGCGTCGGCGGAAACCCCCGTATACGAGCCGTTCTTGAAGAGCGCGCCGGCGGCCGGGGTGCCGCCATCGGTGGTCGTCGTGGGCGACGAGGCGAGTGCGCCGGTGCCTGAGGCGCCGGGCAGGCCCGAGGATGCGGACGCGCGACCATGAGTGAGGACATAGATGGCAAATGCGCCGATGATGGCCACAGAGACGATGAGCTTTTTCACGCGAGATATCCTTTATCTTGCCATGTGCGCGGACGAAGCCGTTTTCCATTATGGTAGGTGAGTAGGTTTAGAGCCACATGAGAGCGCCATTAAGATTCTCACATACTCGGCATCGCTGGCGGCGCTCGCCAATGTGATCTCACGCGGCGCCTTTGCCGGGGCGCGCTCGCTGGTGGTATTGTGGTGGGACGGCATAAGGAGAACACTAAGCATGGGAACGACACCGCCCGAGCAACGACCACACGCCTATGGCAGCCGGCACGAGGGCTGGATGGAGGCGACCATCGAGATTCCTCGGGGCTGCCGCAATAAGTATGAATTCGACCATGAGCGCGGCATCTTCCGGCTCGATCGCGTCCTCTATTCTTCAGTGCACTATCCCACGGACTATGGCTTTTTCGAGGGAACCCTCTCGGGTGATGGGGATCCGCTGGATGTGCTGGTGATCGTCGAGGAGCCGACGTTTCCTGGCTGTCATGTGCGGGCGCGCCCCGTCGCCACCCTTATGATGGTGGATGAGAAAGGCACGGATGAGAAGATCCTCGCCGTCCCGGTGGATGATCCCCGCTTCGCCAGCGTGCACACCCTCGACGATCTTCCCGAGCACTGGACCCACGAGATCGCCGCGTTCTTCCGCACCTACAAGGAGCTCCAGGGCATCCAGACAGAGGTGCGCGACTGGATGGGTGTGGACGAAGCCTGGCGCCTCATCGCCGAGTGCCAGGACCGCTACGAGCGCGGCGAAGAACGCTGAGTGGCGCCGACGCGCCGAGACGGCCGGAGTCTCGGGGCAGGTGATAGGCAGAGGCCGGCATGCGGCCGCGGAGGTGAGGTATTTCATGACCACGCAGGCAACCTATTCCCCCGCCGAGTGGGTGCTCATCCGTGAGCTTCCTCTCTATGTCACGTTTGCCGTCATTCAGGCGGGACCCGGCGATGTGCGGCACACCCAGCGCGAGCTGCGAACTCTGGTGAGGGCGCTAGCGCGGGAGGTTGGCGCGGGCAAAGATGCCGAGCTGATCCACGCGGTGCTGCGCGATGCCACCAGCCCGGAATCGCCTGATGATATCGTTGCCGATGGGTTGGATGATCCCCGCACGGCGGCGCTGGCGGCCCCAGGCGTATGCCGGCAAGTGGCGGATATCCTCGCGGCGAAGTCGAACCCCACCGAGGCGCTGAGCTATAAGCGCTGGGTGCTGTGGATCGGCGGCCAGGTGGCCGAGGCCGCGAGAGAAGGCTCATTCTTGCGTCTGGGTGGGCCAAGCGTCAGCGACGAAGAGGCCGCGCTGCTCGACCGCCTCACGCTCGCTCTGGGCATCGTCCACGCGGGGTGAGCCCGCACGCTACAATCCACAGGCATGCCACGTTGGCAGCGCAAGCAAAAGGACCGCTATGACACTTCCTCATTCATCCGCTTCACCTTCCACGCCCATCCTCTATCGCGGGCATAAGGTCGGGCTGGGCCCCCAGACCCGCGAGATGATCCCACTCTACTACCAGTGGCTCAACGACCAGGAATTCTGCATGTGGGGTGGCGATTCCTTCCTGCCGCATACCCTGGCCAGCGTGGAGGAACACGCAGAGCATGCGATGCGCGACAAGTCGCCCCACAGTGTCAATTTCGGTATCTATGACCTGGAGACCATGGCGCCCATCGGCTTCTGCATGCTGCGGCACATCTTCCTCGAAGACAGCGTGGCCGAGTTTGGCATCGGCATCGGCGACAAGCGCTTTTGGGGACGCGGCTATGGCACCGAGGCGACCATCCTCACGCTAGACTACGGCTTCAGTGTCTTGGGGGTGCACAATATCATGCTCAGCACCGCCGGCTATAATGTGCGCGCCATCAGAGCCTATGAGAAGGCGGGGTTCCGCGTCATCGGGCGGCGGCGTGAGGCGCGCAAGGTGGGACGCCAGCGCTATGATCTCGTGCTGATGGATTGCCTCGCCAGCGAGTTCGAGAGCCCCCTGCCGCCCGTCGTGCCGCAGCCGCCACGCCAGGCCTAGCCCAGCTGCGGTGGCCCCGCCAGGATGCGCTCGCGTATGTGCGCGACGGTCATCGTGGAATCCCACCATTCCTCAGTCCACCAGGTCGCGCCCGCCTCAGCCCATGGGGTCACGATGGCGCGCGCGCTGGCAGGGTCGGCGGGTGTGCTCCCCTCCACCTGAATCTCGAAGGGTGACGCGCTCTCGCGGTGCGAGCGCATCCAGTCACGGATGCTTGCCACCACAGCGGGAGTCAGCTCGGCGTGATCGCCCTGGGAGCTGGCCACGGCGGTGATGATGCCATCGTACCTCGCGGCGCGGGCAAGGGAGCGCTCATGTGGCCACGCGCCCACCACCCAGATGGGCACCCGTGGCCGCTGCATCGGCGTGGGTCGGAAGGTCATCTCGGCCAGGTGATAGTGCTTCCCCTCATACGCGAATGGCTGGCCGGTCCATAGGCCCGTGAGGATGTCGAGTGATTCGTCTAGCAGCTCGGCGCGTGTCTTGCGGTCGGTTGGCTCGCCCACACCGCCGAAGCCCATGTCGTCCAGGGCACCAAGGCCAACCGGCATCACCAGCCGCCCATTGGAGAGATGGTCGAGGGTGACCGCCTCTCGGGCCACCTTCCACGGTCGCCTGCGCGAGAGCGGCATGATGATCGCACCGAGCGTCACCCGGCTGGTGCGCATGGCCATGCCTGCCATCAGCACCCACGGATCAAACGTCGGCGTCTCACCGGCGCCGGGAATGTAGATGCCGTCCCAGGTGAAGACGCCATCCCAGCCCGCCTTCTCGGCATCTTCCGCCAGGCTGATGATCTCATGCAGGGTGCCGCGTGGAATGATGACCCCAAACCGCATGCGCATACCCTCCTTGTGGATGAGTGTGTGGGGAGACGCTCATCTCTCCTGCCCGATGGGGCATCGAGCTGGCCATGGTGGCACACTCACCACGGCTGCGGCTCACGCCGCGCGCAGGCCCGCGATATACTCTCGCCACTCGACCACCGTCGCATCCGCGCCGGGGTCCCGTCCCTCTATGCTGACCTGCTGCTTGCGAAATGCGAGCTTGTTTTGCGCGTTCACGATCTTGCGGCCCACCGCGGCGGGATACGAAGCCGCCCGGCGCAGGCCAAAGAGCGGCTCGCTCAGCACGCCCTGATATTCGCCCGATGTCACCGCGCCGCCCACCTCGCCGGCCAGCTGCTCACGGATGACTCGCTGCTCGCGCCGTTCGCTGGAGAAGATAGCGACGATCAGGAGCGCATAGGGAACGATAGATACGCTGAGATTTGCCAGGGCCACTCCGAGCCACCACTGCATCAGCGAGATGCTCTGGTTAGCGGTCACGTCTATGCCCATCAGGCCGAGATAGAGCGCGATGAAGAAACCGGAGAGCAGGTTATACACGCCATGCGAGAGCATCGCCAAGATGAGCCCGCCGATCGCATAGAACGCCTTGCGCAGGGTGCTGCGATGCTGGCGCGCCAGCCCGATGCCCGCGCCGGTGAGTGCGGTGAAGAGGAGATGCCCGTTCAGGCCGCCAAAGACAAACCGTGCCACGATCTGCTCGCCAAACGGCGCCGACCCCGTCGCGGCATAGCCGTTGAGCACATAGATCGGCGCCTCGATGAGGTTGAAGCCGAGCCCGATGAGCCCGCCATAGATCAGGCCGTCACGCATGTCATTGAACTCGCCAGGAAAGAGCCAGGCGATGACGAAGATCGCCAACCCCTTCACGGTCTCTTCCACCAGTGGGGCCACCAGCACGGCAGTGGCAAAGAGCGCCGTCACCTGCTGCTGCGCGTGCGAGAGATTGTGCAGCGCCTGGTTCTGGCTGATGCCGGTGAGCACCGCCAGCAAGCCAAGCTGGTTGAAGACCAGGGCCAGACCCGTGGCGACGAGTGCGCCCCACAGCAGCGCGCCCCAATAGAGCCAGCGCGCCTCACGCTCGCGGCGGTCGAGGAAGTTGAGCACGAGGAAGGCGGGAATCGCCGCGATGAGGCAGATGGCAAGCGCCTCGAAGAAGACCTGTAGCTCATCGCCACGCGCATTTTCCAGCCCCAAGAAGAGCACCACCACGCCAAAGGCGATGACGGCCAGGAGCACGGCCACGATGACGATGGCTGCGAAGGGATTGTTGAGGGGCGACTCGACCAGCACATAGGGCACCGAGCGCCGCACACGCGTGATCATGGGTGACACCTCCAGGGGAGCATCGAGGCTATCAGTGCGCGCCACCGGCCAGGGTGCCGTGGGCGGTAGGTGACCACTATATCATGCCTCCTTACCCAGCTCGTGCGCTCACCGGCGAGAGGTCGTAGCCGATTGACAGCGCCCGGCGTGAATGGTATGCTTGAGGGGCTGCCCAGTGCCCAACGCATCTGGGCGCATGCACCACGAGCGTTACTTCATTAGTTTTGAGAGGGCAGTCCCATTATGGTGAAGATCCGCCTCATGCGGGTTGGCAGCAAGGGCGCGCCGGTCTATCGCGTGGTCGTGGCGGATTCCCGCTCACCGCGAGACGGTCGCATCATCGAGAACATTGGCATCTATAATCCGCGCACCGAGCCTGCGACCGTGACTATCGAGCAGGAGCGCGCGAAGTATTGGCTCAGCGTCGGCGCACAGCCGTCGGATTCCGCGCGGCAGCTGCTCGAGCGCATCGGGGTGCTCGACCGCGCCAACCGACCAAAGGGCTCGACCCCCGCGCAGCCAAAGCAGTCACGCAAAGCGGTCAAGGCCGCGTCCGCTGAGTAATTTCCCGGCAGTTCACGAGGGCATGGTGCTATGCGCGGCATGATCGAATTCATCGCGCACAATCTGGTGGATGAGCCAGAGAGTGTCGTCGTCCGCACGCTGCGTGAGGACCACTACGCGTCGGTGCTGCGGCTGCACGTCGCCGAGAGCGACCTGGGCAAGGTCATCGGGCGGCAGGGACGTGTAGCGCAGGCCATGCGCACCTTGATGCGGGCCTCGGGCTCGCTGCAGGGCAAGCAACAAATTGGGCTGGAGATCGGTGAGCAGCACCCCCCCACCTTCTAAGCGCCCACGTCGCGGCATTCGCCCCCGCCCGCAGCCGGCGCCGCCTTCGGATGACTGGGTGGCCGTCGGCGAGGTCGTGGGCGTTTTTGGCCTGCGCGGCGAGCTCAAAGTCCGCCCGCTTACCGACTTCCCCGAGCGCTTCGCCACGACCAAGACGATCTATGCCGGCGCTGACCTCGTGGCCTACGCGGTGCGCTCCGCTCGCGTGCACAAAGAGCAGGTCATCCTCGGGCTCGAAGGGATTGGCGATCCGGATGCCGCGGAGACGCTGCGCGGGAAGACCCTCTATATTCCGGCCTCCGAGCTGATGCCGCTTGCCGAGGGGCAGTTCTACCTCCACGACCTCCGCGGCCTCGCCGTGCGCCACGTGAACGGCACCGAGCTGGGTATCGTGACCGATGTGCTGACCGGCGGTGGCAATGACCTGCTGGTGATTCGCCGCGCAGGCAAGCCCGAAGTCCTCTTCCCGTTCGTGAAAGAGTACGTCCGCTCGGTTGACCTGGCCAGCCGGATCCTCGTGGTGGACCCCATCCCAGGCTTCTTCGACGACGCCGCCGAAGAGGCCCTCTAACTCCCTCATCTATTGCGTGGGCTCTCACCGGCAGCGTATGCTCCCAGGTAGGCTGATTCCCGAATGGTGAAGGACATTCCGCGTCATGCAAGATAGCATCCGCAGCGCCTATGCGCGCTATGCGCCGCCCGCGCTGGCCACAGTGCGCCGCGTCTTCGAGCGATTCGTCCCGCCGCGTGTGGTGCGCTGGCTGGCAGTGGTGACCACGGTGATGATGTTCCTCGTCGTGCTCATGGGCGTCACCGTCACCAACACAGGGTCAGCCCGAGGCTGCGGCGGCTCGTGGCCGCTTTGTAACGGCAAGTTCATCCCCGACTTTGCCATCTCTACCGCCATCGAGTTCAGCCATCGCGCGGTGACGGGACTGGTCACCATCCTCGTGCTGGCCCTCTCGGCTGCTGTGCTGCATTACTGGCGCCAGCGGCTGGAGATTCGCATCCTCGTTCCCCTCATGATCATCTTCCTGATCATGCAAGCGCTGCTGGGCGCGCTGGCCGTCATCTTCAACCCCACCCCGG
>DASWAC010000373.1:0-7621 GCA_036391335.1 Ktedonobacterales bacterium | reverse complement strand
ATCGTGATGCTGGGTTCCATAGGGGCAATCTCCCACCCAAGTGAAGCGTAAGGAGACGGCTTCACGATCGCCTTATCCCCATCGTAAAACCCTGGTGTCCTTAGGGAGGGTTAGTCAGCCCGGTGGTGCGTTGTCCTGGCGGCGATGACCTCCTCGATGAGGACGATGAGGCGCAGCGCATCCGCTTCGTGGCCGGCCAGCGCGGAAAGCCAGCGATCCGCCGCGATGCGCGCGTCTTCATCGGGCGCGGGCGTGTCGAGCGCCTGTCGCAGCTGCGTCGTGATGCCTTGGTCGAGCCGAAGCAGCATGCGTAGGATTGCCATGTGGCTGAAGCCTGACCGCGCCAGCATGCGAATCACGCGCAGGCGGCTGATCTCGGCGGAGCCATACGAGCGGTACCGGTTGCTCGCGAGGCGTGGGACGCTTATCAACCCACTGCGCTCCCAGTTGCGCAGCACGTCAACGGACATGCCGAGCAGCCGCGCCACCTGCCCGATGCGCAGCGGCTGCGCGGTCGCATCGGCGGCCATCCCACCGGCCCACCGCTCCAGCAGCGTCGCGGCCGTTTCCGCGTGCGCCCGCTCGGCCCGCACGAGCGCCAGGTGCGCGTACGCATGCTCAAGCGCGCCTCCCCAGTCGTCCGCAACCACGCTATGGATGATCTGAGTCCCTGAGGCGCGGAGGGCTTGGCCCGCAAAGGGGGCCGCATGGATGGTCCGCGCGACTCGCATGCAGTCCAGGTGCCGCTGAGTGAACAACCGATATCCGTTTGCCCCACGCCGAACCGGCGGCAGCAAGCCGCGCTCCACATAGCGGCGGACGGTGTTGGGATGAGCGCCGACGGCCCGCGCGAGATCGGAGGTGCTCAAGTAGCTCATCGTCGCCCACCTCGCCCTCTGTGTTCTCGACAGCCGATACAGCGCCAGCATCACGCCGGCATCTCGCGGCGCGCCATCGAGACATCGTATGCGAGAAACCCTGGCGCCGGCAAATCCAACGCTGGCGAGCTGCCGCGAGTCACGGCAAGTCGGGCCATAGGTGCCTGCTCACGAGAATTGGCATATAATTTCACCTTGGTACACTCCGACCATGTGCCGCTCGTGAGAGGCGATGCATCCCACGGCAGTCGAGGAGCCGTCTGGCTCTCTCCGTGGGAGCGCCGCGAGTGGCAGCGTCTTCACCAGATAACGAGAAGCGAGACCTCATCGTGCCCGGAAAATCTACCTCGAAGTCATCCGCCATCACCCCCTCCGACCGTGCCACGGCGCTGCGCACTCGCACCTGTGGCGAGCTGACCGCCGCGCACGTGGGCGAGCGGGTGACGCTTGCCGGCTGGGTGGGCCATCGCCGCGACCACGGCCAGCTCATCTTCCTGGATCTGCGCGATCGCTATGGGCTGACCCAGGTCGTCATCGATCCCGAGCGCAACGCCGAGTCAGCCGAGGCGCACAGGGTGGCATCTGACCTGCGACTGGAATATGTCGTCTCGGTCGAGGGCGTCGTGGTGAGGCGGCTGCCGGGGAAGGAGAACCCCACACTGGCGACGGGCGAGATCGAGGTCGAGGCGAGCCGGCTCACCCTGCTAAACCCGTCCAAGGTGCCGCCATTTCCTATCGCCGACCACGTCTCGGCGGATGAGGCGCTGCGCCTGCGCTATCGGTATCTCGACCTGCGCCGTGAGAGCATGCGTCACAATGTCGAGCTGCGCCACCGCGCCGTGAAATATATCCGCGACTTCATGGATGACCGCGCTTTTGTGGAGGTCGAGACGCCCATCCTCACGAAGAGCACCCCAGAGGGCGCCCGCGACTACCTCGTGCCCAGCCGCCTCTATCCAGGCGAGTTCTACGCGCTGCCCCAGGCCCCCCAGCAATTCAAGCAGCTGCTCATGGTCGCGGGCATGGACCGCTATTTCCAGATCGCCCGCTGCTTCCGCGACGAAGACCTGCGCGCCGACCGCCAGCCAGAATTCACACAGCTCGACGTCGAGATGTCATTCGTCGCCGAGGAGGATGTGATGGGGCTCATCGAGCGGATGCTCATCGGGCTCATCACCACCGTGACTCAGAAACGCATCAAGCAGACGCCATTCCCGCATATCTCCTTCGAGGAGGCCATGCGTACCTACGGGACGGACCATCCCGACATTCGCTTCGCCCTGCCACTCATCGAGCTTGGTGAGCTGGCCCGCGCGGGCAGCTTCAAGGTCTTCCATGACGCGCTCGACAGAGGCGGGCTGGTGAAGGGCATCCGTGTGCCAGGCCGGGCGGGCGCGACACGCAAAGAGCTGGATGCGCTCATCAAGTTCGCCAAGACGTATGGCGCGAAGGGCATCGTCTCGCTCGCGCTGCAGCCCGAGGGCATCAAGTCGCCGCTGACCAAGTTCATGAGTGAGGCTGAGCTCGGCAAGGTCATCGAGGCGCTCGACGGCCAGACGGGTGACCTGCTCCTCTTCGTGGCCGATAGCGAGAAGGTCGCCAACGACGTGCTCTCGCGCCTGCGCATCCGCATGGCCGAGGAGCTCAAGCTGATCGACGGAGACGAGATGGCTCTGTGCTGGATCGTGGATTTCCCGCTGCTGGAGGTCATCGAGGAGAACGGGAAGACACGCTACCACGCGACGCACAACCCTTTCTCAGGGATGCGCGCGGGCCACGAGAAGTATCTCGACACCGATCCCCTCAAGGCCGTCGCCCGGCAATATGACATCGTCTGCAATGGCTATGAGGTCGGCGGCGGGAGCATCCGCATCAACGTGGCCGAGCTGCAGCACAAGGTGTTTGGCCTGCTGGGCCTCGATGAGGCGCAGATCCAGGAGCAATTTGGCCACATGCTCGAAGCCTTCGAGCTGGGCGCGCCACCGCACGGAGGGATCGCACTGGGCATCGACCGGCTGGCTATGCTGCTGGCGGATGGTGAGACCATCCGCGACGTGATCGCTTTCCCTAAGATGCAGAGCGGGCAAGACGCCCTCATGCGCGCGCCCTCGCCGGTGAGCGACGAGCAGCTCGACGATCTATCCCTGCGCATCGTGCCGCCAGAGACGAAATAGCGCGGGCGGCATCGCTTCACCGCAACGCAGCACCAGCGCGGGCAAACGGAAAGGGCAGGCATAGCGCCTGCCCTTGATCATTCCTCTGGCAGCAGCCACCTGCCAGCTGAGGTATCCTCGCCCGCGTGGAAATCAGCCCACCCTGGAACGAGAATGGACAGAAATCAGCCTGTCCACATGGGTGATACCCGCCGGGCGGAAAATCAGCCCGCCAGTGGGCCGGCGACAACAGCTCGCCGTGGGCCGCGAGAAAACCACTCTCGCGAGAAGGTGTGCGGTGGAAATCAGCCCGACCGCGCAGGGGTGCGCCCAGGAATGCGAGAAACAACCTCGCCAGGCGCGAAACGTGGCCAGCGGGAGAAAGCCGCCTCCCAGGCCGGGCGGGGAAAAATCAGCTTCACCGCCATGTTCTCGAAGGGAGGAAAATCAGCTCGCCCCCTCGATGCCTAAAGTATACGCAACATGTGGAAGAAAGTCCAATAAATGATTTTACTGATTATCATTGTGCTCACTTTATACTATTCAGGAATGCCGCTTTCATGCCCTCCCGCGACAGGCGGCCTGGCCGCAACCAGCTCACCCACTGCTTATCGTGACGGGATCTCGTTCGTTAGATACAATGGGCGCATCCCAGAGTGCATCGCGCATGGCAAGGAGCCAGACTCATGGACACCATTCCCTCGTGGGCGCCACCCCAGGCGGCGGACGTCCCCGTGCCGCGCCCGCCACGTGTCTGGCCGGGAGTGCTCGTGCTCTTCCTGCTGGCGCCGTTGCTGGGCGAGGTGCTCTCCGGCTCGACCCCGCCAGTGGACTTCATCACCAATCCGATCAACTTCATCTTTCAGCCACTCCTATATGGCAGCGGGGCGATTCTCGCGCGCGAGCTGGTGCGCCGCCGGAGCCTCGGCTGGTGGCGAATCATCCTCCTCGGAGCGGCCTATGGCATCTTCGAGGAAGGGCTGGTGGTGACGAGCTGGTTCAATCCGTACTGGCCCGACTTGTGGAAGCAAGATCACAACTTTGGCCGCGCCCTTGGCATTGCCTGGCCCTGGGCCGTCGGGCTGACGGCATATCACGCCATCGTCAGCATCACCATCTCCATCGTGCTGGTCGAGACGCTCTTCCCACGCATCGCCGCGCAGCCATGGCTCAACCGGCGCGGGGTGCGGCTCTTCGAGATCATCCTCGGCGCCGTCTGGGTCGTCGGCTTCATCGGCTTTGGAATCATTCTGGCGGGCTTCCAGTCGAAGGGAGCCTACCACGGTCCGCCGCTCTCCTACGCGCTGGCCATCGCGCTCGCGGCAGCGTTCGTCTGGCTGGGCCTGCGTCCGGCACGCGCCGCCCGTGACGCCACGGTGGATGACCGGCCCGTGCCCGGCCTCTGGCTGCTGCGCGGCTTCGGGCTGCTGGCGACTGTTGCCTTCTTCGTGGTGCACTTCAGCCAGGGCAGCATCTTCCACATGGCGCAGGTGGAGATCGCGGTCGTGCTGGTGATTCTGGCGCTGGCCGCGTGGCGGGTCACCAGCTGGGCACGGCGCTCCGGCTGGGGCGCTCGCCAGCGGCTGGCCCTGGCGACGGGAGCGATGTCGTTCTTCATCTTGCTCGCCCCCATCGTGGCCATGAATCCCTCGCAGGGGAAGGCCACCTGGAGCCTGCTCTATGCCGCGCCCGTGTGGGTCGCGTTCCTCATCTTCCTCGCCCGTCGCGCCAGGCGCACCGAGCTCACCCATGAGCGCCCGACGCTGCCGGTCTATGGCGCCAGCCAGGGGTGAGGCTCGGGAGCTGCGGGGCGAGGGCAGCCGTCCACAACCTCTCCATTGCTGATCGAGCAGGGAAAGCGCCTCAGTGCATGCTGATGCCGCCGTCAACCGCGATGGTCTGCCCGGTGATGAAGCCAGCATCTGGCGAGCAGAGGAAGGCGATGGTCGCGGCGACCTCATCAGCGGTGCCAAAGCGCGCCAGCGGTGTCAGGCCGAGGTAGTAGCTCCGGTACTCCTCCGCGACGGTCGAGGTCAGCTCGGTCGGGATGAAGCCTGGCGCGACGGCGTTCACGGTGATGCCGCGGCTCCCGACCTCACGGGCAGTGGATTTCGTCAGCGCGATGAGACCCGCCTTCGAGGCCGAATAATTCGCCTGCCCCGTCTGGCCCATCAGGCCCGAGATGGAGGAGACGTTCACGATGCGGCCCCAGCGCGCGCGCAGCATGGAGCGCATGGCGGCGCGGGTGCAGAGAAAGGCGGAATGCAGGTTCGTGCGCAAGACGCCATCGAACTGCTCCAGCGACATGCGCATGATGAGCTGATCGTTCGTTGTGCCAGCATTGTTGACGAGGATGGTGACCGGGCCAAGCTGGGCTTCGATCTCGCTGAAGATGCGCGCCACATCGGCCTCGGCGCTCACATCGCCACCCACCACGATGGCTGTGCCACCACGACTGGCGATGCCCTCCACCACGGCGCGCGCCCCCGACTCGTCACTCTTATAGCTCACCGCGACGGCCGCGCCCATGGCTGCCAGGCGTTCCACGGTGGCCCGGCCTATGCCGCGGCTGCTGCCCGTGACGAGGGCAACGCGTCCGGCCAGGGGCGGCTGTGATTCGACCTGTGTCATAGATGCTCTCCTTTTGGAATGCGCGATTGGCTATACACTGAGATAGTGGCAGAGGCTACCCGCACGGCCCGGCGCTGACTCATTCCCGCGGGATCGTGCGCAGGAACGCATGGATGCCAGGGGCCAGGTCGGGACGCTTGAGCGCGAAGGCCAGTGAGGTGGTCAGCAGGCCCACCGGATCGCCAGTGTCGTAGCGGATGCCGGAAAACTCGCAGGCCCAGATCGGCTCGCGCTCGCCCAGCAGCTTGATGGCATCGGTCAGCTGAATCTCGCCGCCCGCGCCCGGCTGCGTGCGGGTGATCGCCTCGAAGATGCCCGGCGCGAGCACATAGCGCCCGATGACCGCCAGGTTCGACGGCGCGGCCTCGGGGCGTGGCTTCTCGACGAGGTCGCGCACCCGGAAAAGTCCCGGCGCGACGGGATCAGGTGAGGCGAGCGAGACGACGCCATACTTCGCGGTTTGCTCCAGGGGCACGCGCATCACGGCCAGCACGCACCCGCCCACCTGCTGATGCGCGTCGAGCAGCTGGGCCAGGCATGGCCGCTGGGGTGCGTCCACGATATCGTCGGGCAGCATCACGCCAAACGGCTCATTGCCGATGGTCTCACGCGCCATGAGCACTGCGTGCCCGAGGCCGAGCGCATGCGGCTGCCGCACAAAGGAATAGCGCGCCAGGGTCTCGACATGGCGGACCGCGCTCAGCCGGACGGGATCATTCTTGCGCGCGAGCACCGCCTCCAGCTCCGGCGCGGCATCCAGGTGGTCCTCGATGGCGCGCTTGGTGCGGCTGGTGACGATGGTCAGCGCCTCGATGCCCGAGGCCACGGCCTCCTCGATGATGTATTCGATGGCGGGGCGGTCGGCGAGCGGCATCATCTCCTTGGGGACGGCCTTCGTCGCGGGCAGCACCCGCGTGCCAAGCCCTGCCGCGGGAATCACCGCTTTACGTGCGCGCATGCCGCTCATTAAGATAAGCGCTCCCTTCGTCCCATCCTGGGCTGCGTGGCCCGCCCGCTCGCTGGCTGTCGCGCTCGCGGTGCCCTGTAAACTCTACGTGTGCGCATTGGCCGTGTCAAGCGCTCGCCCGTTCGGTCGCTCGGCGTCGCGCGCTCCGCCACAGCCGGCGCATCCACTCGCGCCTCGGCGGTGATCGCAGCAGCGAGACGCCCAGGCCCGCGACGACCGTGAGCGCCAGCGCCAGCCCGGCTAGAAGTGGCGCGCCCGAGGGCAGCACCCGCACACGCAGCGAGGCGACACCCGCCGCTCCCGCCGCGTCATCCACCGCGCTGACCGTCACCACGTGGTCGCCCGCCGTGCGGAAGCGATGAGTGAGGAGCGGCCCCGTCGTGGTCTGCGCCGGGCTGCCGTCATCGAAGCGCCAGGTATAGTGGGCGATGGCATCGCCGGGGGGATCGTCCGGTGGCGTGGACGCCGAGGCATCGAACGTGGTATCCGCGCCTTGCACCGCCAGCCACGAGCGCTGCGTGAGCGCCGCCACCGGCAGGGCAGGCACGATGGTGATGGGGTGCGTCACCACGGAGGATTCGCCGTGCGCATCGGTGACGGTGAGGGCGACGAGGCCAGAGCCAGGCGAGACGAACTGATGGCTCACGCGGGCTCCCTGCGCGCCGCCGCCATCATCGAAGTTCCACGAGTACGTCAGGGCCGAGCCATCGGCGGCGTGCGACCGGCCGGCGTCGAAGATGACGGTCTCGCCGATCGCGACCGGTCCCAGCGCGTCGAATGCCGCCACCGGCGGATGGGCCGGCGAGGCCGCGAGGATGTGCACCTGCGCGCTGTCGAAGTCCAGCCAGGCGGCATCGGATGAGCCCATCGTGGCGACACGGACGGTGTAGTCGCCGGGGTGCGCAAAGGTGTGGCTGGGCGCGGCGGCGAACGCGTAGGGGCTGGCATCGCCGAAGCTCCAGCGCCAGCGCAGGCCATCCTTCGAGCTGAGG
>DASWAC010000372.1:0-4598 GCA_036391335.1 Ktedonobacterales bacterium | reverse complement strand
GCCATCAGTGCAGAGTCTTGCTGATAAGTGGCTGACGAGTAGTAGGTTTTCACGACGGGGCCGACGTACATAGCGTATACCTTCCCCTTCTGTGCTCTCCCATGCACGACACTAACGGTGGCGCTTGGTCTCGATGTCCTTCGCGATAGCGGAAGCCACATAGACGACAGGCATAAATTGCTCTGCGAGGCTCAGGATATCCTCGGCGTCTTCTTCTGCTACATCTTCCCCGTTGGGATGGGCTGCGTCATTGCCGACCCATCGGACGGCATCCCCCCACGGCTTCAAGCTATCTGTGATGACATGCCTCGCCGCAAGTTCGTGAAGCTGTGCCACAAGTTTCTCTTGTGTCGCACCCTGCTCGATGCAGGCGCCTTGCATGGCCCGCCGTGCCATCACAGCACAAGCCCGGTATGCCTGGACGCTAAAACACCGCTTGGCTTCCTCTAAATCGCGTCGTATCTCCGGTGGAATCCGCTCATCAGTCGGGGAGAGAAGCGCAGCAGGATAGAAAGTATATGGCTGCACTCCTGGCAGTGATATTTCGTGTACCAACACTCCATTCCGACAACTTGGGCAGACACCTATCCACCAGTGATCGTGTCCTGCTGCTTGCCAAGTCGCTGGAACAATTGACCCCGATGTAAGGGCTTGCATCAGTCCCACCTTGAGCCCACAGTGGGGACAGTTGAGAGCGACAGAAGTCTGGGGCAAGTCCGCCACGGTATCCTCCGCCTTTGCACCTTGGTTAAGGCTGCTTCCTCTTCAGGTCATTGTATGACATGCAAACGCCATTTACATGTCAACCCATCTAAAGAGGTACAAGATATGACCATAACCAGACGTGAAACGACGCCACGCCACTAGGCAAGAACGGGGCAGCCGTAGCGCACACTCCATAGAGACGTTGCATAGCAACGCTCGGCTGACGTCCATACCTGCTCTCGACAGCGGGGGCGAGGTGCGGGAGTGGAGGAGTGATAAGCCGACAGCAAGACAGTGGCAACGCGGTGGAACGCTCTTGGCAACCGTTGACAGATGTGCATACTCCTTCCCATAGCGCCGCGACAAGTTCGTCAGGGAGAGCGATGATCAGCGCTCGGCTGCCTGGCAGTGCAGGATACGACTGATTTTGTCAGCGGTTGGTAGGGATATGGATCGTGCCCTCCCTCTCCGTGAGAGAGATGGGCAGGGGTGGGGGTCAGCAACTGGGCAAATAGGCATTGCTGAAGGCGGCGGCATAGTCTGGCGCCGTCGTGATCGGGCTCCCGTTGGCATCCTGGATGGCGCCGCTCTCGAACATGAACTTCGGATACTCGGTCCATTTCTGCGCCGTCTGCGTGCCCCAACAAGGAGCCCCCTCGGCGTAGCGCGGGCTCAGGTAATCCTGGCTATCATAGACGAGCTGCTTATCATCGAATGTGCCTGCTGGCGCGCCCTTGATCAGCAGGTCGGCCGCCTCACGTGGTGAGTGTATGGCGAAGGCGAAGCCCTGGGCCGTCGCCGCGAGGAAGTGGCGCACCGTGTCAGGGTGGGCGTGAAGCATCTTGCTGCTGGTGATGATGACTGGCGAGTAATAGTCGGGCATGCAGGTGTCGCCCAGCGGGAAGATGTTGAGTGAGACGCCCTGCCGCTGGGCCTCGATGCCCTCCCAGCCGCTATAGATCCACGCGAAGTCGAACTGACCGCTCTTGAGCGCGACGATGGGGTCGAGATCGGTCGTCACATTCTCGAATGCGGGCTTGCTTACCCCCGCGCACGAGAGGATCTTGTCAATGACCGGCTGCTCATAGGGCGCGCCGAACCCCGCATACTTCTTCCCTTGCAGCTTGGGCAGCGTGTCGAGGCCCGACGACCTCAGGCTGACCAGCGCGCTCGTGTTGTGCTGGATGACCGCCGCGACCGAGACGACATCCAGCCCGGTGGCGCGGGCCGCGGTCACGCTCTCGGTGAAGCTGATGCCGAAGTCGGCCTGGCCGGTCGAGACGAGCTGCTCAGGCGTCACGTTGCTGGAATAGGGCGCGAGCGAGAGCGTGAGCCCCTCGTTGGCATAATAGCCTTTCTGCTGGGCCACAAAGATGCCCGTGTGGTTGGTGTTGGGGGTCCAGTCGAGGGCCAGCGTGACGGATTGCTTGGGTCCCGCCACGGTGCTGCTGCCACATGCGGTGAGGGCGAGCGCCAGCACCGAGAGGGAGAGCGTGGCCATGATGAGCTGCTTGCTGCGAAACATAAATAATACCTTCCCTAGCTGGGCTCGCGCCGTGTCTGGAAGAACCAAGGCAGGCTGAGCCGCTCGATGAGTGTGACGAGCGCGAAAAGCGCGATGCTGAGCAGCGCCGTGACGGCGATGGCGGCGATGACAGCGGGAACCGCGAAGCCTTTCTGCTTCTGCTGCATGAAGAAGCCGAGGCCCGCCGACGCCCCGACATATTCGCTGAAGATGGCCCCAATCACGCTATAGGTGATCGCAATGCGCACGCCTGAGAAGAGCGAAGGGAGGGCGCCTGGCAGCCGCACAAGCCAGAAGATGCGCCAGCGACCCGCCCCGAAGGTGCGAAAGAGCTTCATCAGCTCGGGATCCGTCGCCCGAAGACCGTCGGCCAATGCGACCGCGATGGGAAAGAAGCACACCAGCAGCACGACGATCGCTTTCGAGGCGAGGCCAGCGCCGAACCACAGCACCAGTAGCGGCGCCAGCGTGATGATGGGCACCGTCTGCGAGGTCACCAGCAGCGGATAGAGCGCCTGCCGCAGCCACGGCGACGCGTCGAGCGCCACGCCGGCCACGAGTCCCGCCGCCAGCGCCGCCAGGAAGCCGACGATGGTCTCCCACAGGGTGACGCCCGCGTGCAGCGCCAGCGGCTCTCGCTGGACCAGCAGCGCTTGCCACACCGCACCCGGCGGCGGCAGGATATGCTGATCATTACCGGCGCGCGTCGCGGCGAGCTGCCACAGCAGTCCCAGGCACACGATCGCTACGACCACCGGCACGACCCGCCGCGCGAGGGCACGAAGCCGCTGGGCTGAGAGCGCGCTCATGGGCGGCTCCTCTCGCCGGGGGAGACGTGCGCCAGGGTCTCGCGCAGCTCGGCACGCAACGCGGCGGCCTGCGGTGTGGCGAGCATCGCCAGGGTGCGCGGACGCGGCAGTGGGTTCGCCCTCTCCAGCAGGATGCGCCCGGGTCGTGCCGAGAGGATGTAAATGCGGTCGGCGAGGAAGATCGCTTCGTCGAGGTCATGGGTCACCAGCAGCACCGTCTCGCCGAGGGCTTCCCACACGTCAGCCAGCCAGGCTTGCAGCTCGGCGCGCGTCAGGGCATCCAGCGCGCCGAATGGCTCATCCAGCAGCAGGAGGTCAGGCGCGGCCAGCACCGAGCGCGCGAAGGCGACTCGCTGACGCATCCCTCCGGAGAGCGCGGCGGGGTAGGCGCGCTCGAAGCCCGAGAGGCCAAACTTCTCGAAGAGGCCACGCGCCCGCTCACGAGCTTCGGCTCGAGCGACGCCGCGCATCTCCAGTCCCGCTGCCGCGTTATCCAGCGCGCGCCGCCACGGGAGCAGCAGGTCACGCTGAGGCATGTAGCCCACCTGGCCCAGCCGTGGCTTGCCCGTCTCCCCGCGCAGCGCGATGCTGCCCCCGGTCGGCTCGTCGAGCCCTGCCAGCAGAGAGAGGAGGGTCGTCTTGCCACTGCCGCTCGGCCCGATCAGCGCGACGAGCTCGCCCCCATCGAGGTGGAGCGAGACGTCATCGAGCACGAGCAGGTCGGCGCCATCCTCAGTGTGGAAGCGCCGGGTGATATGGCGAGCCTCGATCAGCGAGTGCGCTGCCAGAGTGGTTCATCCTTCCAGCCAGCGCGGAATGCCGCACACGCGAAAGGGGACGCTAGCCGCGGCCAGCGTCCCCATGGTGAAGCGAGCTTCCCTACGCTGGCATTACCCAGATCAGGTTTCATCGGTCGGTGGCGGTGTGGCCACCCTCTCAGCCTGGCTCTCCCAAGCTCCCGGTGTGATGTCTGTTCTTCAGTTGTGGCTGGGAAACATGCCCAGCGGGCAAGTTATAACGCGAGAGAGCGTCATGTGTCAAGAGAGGATGGACGCTGCCAGGCGTGAGATGGGCACCGCGCCGCAGGCCCACGGCGGGCGCGATTACCTGCTGGCCGCGTCTTTGGCCTCATGGGCGGCGCGCTCCATCGCCTCGAACATCGCCGTCGCCTCACTCGCGGTGAGTCGGGCATCGAGCAGGGGCAGATAGACTTCCTCTTCTTTGGTGAAGTGGAGCTTGACCATGCTATAGAGCCCATAGAGAATACGCCGCAGTGTCTGCACCTCGCCCGCGCTGATCGCCGGCCCGGTGAGGCGCTCTCGCTGGGCACCCAGCTCTTCGACGAGTCGAGCTATCTCCACGTGATCGCGCCTCATGGTCGCAGTGGCTTCTGGCGCGCCGATCACCTTTGCCACCACCGGATACAGCGCGCGCTCCTCCGCCTGGGCATGCGGAAGCAGATGGTGCGCCAGGAACTCGTAGGGATGCGCTGGTTGCCGAGGACCTGGGCCGGGGCGGCATGCAATTCGGGCAGCGTGACAGCCATGTACAGGGCTGTG
>DASWAC010000371.1:0-10316 GCA_036391335.1 Ktedonobacterales bacterium | reverse complement strand
CTGGCGCCTCCGGGCTGGCGCTGGTAGATGTCGGCTCGGGCACGACGGCCGCCACCTTGCTCGATGGCGTGCGCGCCGCGGGCTACGACCCCGCTGACATCACCCACCTGCTGCTGACGCATATCCATCTCGACCACGCGGGGGCGGCGGGCTATCTGGCGAGGCTGCTCCCCCATGCCAGGGTCTACGTCCACTCCGCGGGGGCCGCTCACCTGGTGGACCCCACGAAGCTGATCCGCAGCGCCGCCCGCATCTACGGCGAGCGGATGGGTGTGCTCTGGGGCACCTTCGAGCCGGTGCCTGAGGAACGGCTCGTCGTGCTGGATGAGGGTGCGAGCGTTGACCTCGGCGGCTTCAGCCTGCGGGCGCTCTACACGCCGGGGCATGCGGTGCACCATCTCGCCTATCACGATGCGCAGGATGAGATCGTGTTCCCGGGCGATATTGCCGGGGTCATCTTGGAGGACCTACCTTTCGCGCGTCCCCCCACGCCGCCGCCTGATCTCGATGTGGAGCTGTGGAAGGCGAGCATTGAGCGCGTCGAGGCGTTGCGCCCCAGGCAACTCTTGCTGCCGCATTTCGCGTCCGTCACTGAGGTGAGCGCGCACCTGGCCAGTGTAGTCGCCCGCTTGGATGAATGGGCAGCGATCTCGCTCGACGCGCTCCGCATGGACGCCTCCGATGTCACCATTGCTCAGGCGCTGCGTGAGCACACCGAGCGCCAGCTCGCCGAGCGTGGGCTCACCGTGACGGATACGATGCGCGAGCGCCTGGAGCTCGCCGCCAGCTATGCCATGAGCGCGCAGGGCTACGTGCGCTATTTCAAGACCCTCAAGCCAGACTTGTTGAAGACAAGCACATCGTCTCATGGGACCTGACCCACTCGACTCATGGACTGCCGAGCAGCTTGCCACAGCACATGACGGCGCCCCATTTGATGTGCTCGGCCCGCATGAGATCGCGCCCGGCTCGTGGGTCGTACGCGCACTGCGACCGAAGGTCACCGGGGTCGAGCTGCTCCTGCCAGACGCGCGGCGTCTCGCCATGCGCCGAATCCACCCGGTGGGGCTCTACTCCGCCACAGTGCGCGCGCCCACCCGGCCCGCGTATCGCCTGGCCGTTCGCAGCCGGCGTGGCGAGCAGATAGTGGACGATCCCTATCGCCTGGGGCCTGTGCTCACTGCAAATGAGCTCCAGGCGCTCGGAGCAGGCAGCGACCTGCGCCTCTACGACACCCTCGGCGCTCATCCTGGCCAGCACGAGGGTGCGGTGGGGGTCCTGTTCGCCATATGGGCGCCTCATGCGCGCCGTGTCAGCGTGATCGGCGAGTTCAACGACTGGGAGAAGCGCACCCATCCCATGCGCCTGCGCACCGGTGGATTCTGGGAGCTCTTCATTCCAGGCGCCGAGACAGGTCATCTCTACAAGTACAATATCCTCTCATGGGAGCACGACTACGAGTCAGACCACGCCGATCCCGTCGCCTTCCAGGCGGAAGACCTCCCCGGCACGGCATCGCGGGTGGTGAGTCTGGGTGGTTACGGCTGGAATGACCACGACTGGCTGGCGGCTCGCGCGCGGCGGCAAGCGGCAGAGGCGCCGATGAGCATCTATGAGGTGCACGCAGGCTCGTGGCGCGCGCCGGAGGGGAATCCCAAGGGCCGCATGTCCTATCGCGAGCTGGCGCACACGCTGGCGCCATACGCGCGCGACATGGGCTATACCCATATCGAGCTCATGCCGCTGGCCGAGCACCCATTTATGGGCTCGTGGGGCTATCAGGTCACCAGCTACTATGCGCCCACCGCTCGCTATGGCGATCCCGAAGACCTCATGTATTTCGTGGACTACTGCCATCAGCTGGGCGTTGGCGTCCTGCTCGACTGGGTGCCGGCGCACTTCCCTCGTGACGGCCACGCGCTGGCCTGGCTCGATGGCGCCGCGCTCTATGAAGACGCGGACCCCCTGCGCGGTCAGCATCCCGATTGGGGCACGCTCGTCTTCGATTTTGGCAGCCCCCAGGTGCGCAACTTCCTGCTGGCGAATGCCCTCTACTGGCTGGACCGCTTCCATTTCGACGGTCTGCGCGTGGATGCGGTCGCCTCGATGATCTACCTCGACTATTCACGAGGCCCTGGCCAGTGGCGCCCCAACCGCATTGGTGGCCGCGAGCACCTGGAGGCGATCAGCTTCCTGCAAGCGATGACGACCGCGGTGGCCGAGTGCTTCCCCGGCGCGCTGACCATCGCCGAGGAGTCAACCGCGTGGCCGGGGGTGACTGCGCCGGCGGCATCGGGCGGGCTGGGATTCTCGCTCAAGTGGAATATGGGCTGGATGCACGACACGCTGAGCTACATGCGACGCGAGCCGGTTCACCGGCAGTTTCACCAGCGTGACCTCACGTTCTCCTTCGTCTATGCATTTACCGAGCGCTACGTGCTGCCGTTTTCACATGATGAGGTGGTGCACGTGAAGGGCTCGATGCTCAACAAGATGCCGGGTGACCGTTGGCAGAAATTCGCCAACCTGCGCGCACTCTATGGATGGATGGCGGCGCACCCCGGCAAGAAGCTACTCTTCATGGGAGGCGAGATCGGTCAGTGGGCTGAATGGGACCATGACGGCACCCTGGAATGGCACCTGCTCGACCAGCGGATGAAAGACGGCGCGCTCCACTCGCAGCTCCAGCGCATGGTGCGCGACCTCAACCACCTCATCAGCGCTGAGCCGGCGCTGCACGAGCGTGATTTCACCCCCGACGGCTACGAGTGGATTGGCATGGATGAGAGCGCCAGCATCGTGGCCTTTGGCCGGTACGCCGCCGACCACGGCGCCGGGCCGCTCATCTGCGTGGCGAACCTGACGCCGGTGCCGCGCTATCGCTATCGCATCGGGGTTCCCCGACCGGGAGTCTATGCCGAGGTCATGAATACCGACTCGGCCATCTACGGTGGCTCGAACCTGGGCAACCTGGGGCGGGTGACGACCTCGGATATCCCGGCCCACGAGACACGGCAATCGCTCGCGCTCACGCTGCCGCCACTCGCCGTGCTGCTGCTGCGCTGGCAGAGCGAGTAGTCCGCTGGCGTGTGATAGACGTGGCGTATGATAGACGCAGGGTGACGCGCCGTGAATCGAGGGGACCATGCCGATCGTTGACTTGCTCTCATGGGCGTGGACGGCCATCTTCGGCGCCTGCCTCGCCACCCTCCTCGTCGCCCTTCGCATGACCGACTGGCTGCGTGATCGCCGCATGCGCTAACGCTGGAGAGACCTGATGGTAATCGAGACCCGCACCAAGACGCCCGTTGTTGGGCTCATGCCTGACACGCGCGAGATCAACTTTTTCGAGGCTGACCCGCATCTGCGCTTTATTCTTGGCCAGCGAGTGCCCACGGGGGCGCTGGAGGCCGGGCTCGATCGCCTGCGCCAGCTCGGCGCCCGATTGGGGGGTGAGATAGAAGACCTGGCCGCCGAAGCCGATCAGAACACGCCGACTCTGCGTGTGCGTGACCGCACCGGCGCGCCGCTCTCCGACGTGGCGCCATCGCGTGCCTATCGGGAGCTGGAGCGCATCTTCTACGGGGAGTTCCACCTTGCCGGGCTCTCGCTCCATGTGCCCGGCGATTCCTCCACGGAGGAATCCTCAGTGCTCAATGATGCGCTGATGTATCTGGGCCAGCAGGTGGAGTCGGGGCTCTTTTGCCCGCTGGGGATGACGCGCTCGCTGGCGCGCACCCTGCTCAAGTTTGCTGGTCCCGACGTGGTCAGGAGCTATGTGCCTCGCCTCGCCTCCCCGCGAATGGACGAGTTCCACACCGGCGCGATGTTCATGACTGAAAAGCAGTCAGGCTCGGATCTCGGCATCGTGGCGAGTGTCGCGCGACCGGCGACGTCGCCTGAGGGCTGGTGGGAGCTCGACGGCGACAAATGGTTCTGCAGCAACGCAGGCGCCGACGTGATCCTCACCCTGGCACGGCCTGAGGGTGCCCCCACCGGAACCAGAGGGCTCGGCCTCTATCTCGTGCCGCGAGAGCTACCCGACGGCACGCGCAATTCCTATCGCATCGAGCGGCTCAAGGATAAGCTCGGCATGCGCTCCTTCGCGAGTGGTGAGGTCACGCTCGAGCGGACGCTGGCGCTGCAGATTGGCGGCCCAGGCGAGGGCTGGCACCAGATGACCGAGATGCTTAACACCACCCGGTTGGCGTGCGGCTCCGGCGCCGCGGCGCTCGCCAGGCGGTCCTTCCTCGAGGCGGTGACCCATGCGCGCGGCCGTGTGGCCTTTGGCAAGCCGCTCATCGAGCTCCCCTTGATGCGGGAGCAGCTGCTCGACATGCTCATTGATGTCGAAGGCTTCACCGCCCTCTTCTTCGAGGGCTCCGCCAGTCTGGAGCGCGCCGATGCGGGCGATGCGGTGGCTGCCCTGCTAGTGCGCGTGCTGACGCCGCTCGCGAAATACCACATCTCAGCGGAGGCGCGTCGCACCGTCGAGGAAGGCATGGAGGTGCGTGGCGGCAACGCCTACATCGAGGAATGGCCGAATCCGCGATTGCTGCGCGACGTGCACGTGCAATCTATCTGGGAGGGTACGGGCAACATCTCTGCGCTCGATCTAGGCCGTGCGCTCAGCCATGAGGGTGTCCCTGACACCTTCTTCGCGCACTACTTCGCGCGGCTGGACGCCATCAGCGATTCGCCGGTGCGGCGCGCGGCGAGCCTCGCCAGCCTGGCGCTGACTCGCTGCCAGCGGGCGCTGAGCGGCCTCACCTCGGCAGGCCCGGTGCGCACCCAGGCGCGCATGCGCGATCTCACGCATCAGCTGGCTCATGCGCTCACCGCGACGCTCCTCGTCGAAGAAGCCGCCGCTCAGGCCATGGCGGACGCCAGCTATCGCAATCTCGCTCGCGCCACCCGTTATCTGCGCCGGCACATCTTCGTGCCTCAGAGTGGATTTGCCAGCGACGAAGACCAGCTGGCTCAAGATTGGCTGGAGCAGCTGATTGACTGGTCAGCCATGCCCGCTGCCGCCAGTGAGGCGCTGCTGGGGGCGATGGAGCGTGAGACGCACCCCTAGCTGGCCGGCAGCGTGAAGCTGATCTCCGTGCCCGGACCGGCCTGGGAAGGTGCCTCTGTGGCCAGCAGTGCCCGACCGGCGTCATCGAGCGGTGAGCGCGCGTGAATCTCACCGCCATGCGCCATGATGATCTGCCGGGCGATGGCAAGGCCGAGGCCCGCGCCGGCGCCGGTGGACCGGCTGCGCGAGGTTTCGCCACGATAAGCCGCCTGGAAGACATGGGGCAAGTCAGCGGCGGCGATTCCCTCGCCCGAGTCGAGGATCCGCACGCGCACCAGGTGAGCGCCGGCGAGCTCGGCGCGCATTGCGATGACCCCACCCGCGGGCGTGTGGCGCAGCGCATTGTCGAGCAGGTTCGAGAGCACGCGGTGGATTTGCCGGGCGTCGAGCTCCAGGGTGGGCAGTCGCGCCGCCACGTCACCGGTGAGGTGTACCCCACGCTCATTGGCGCGTGGCGTCGTGGCCTCAATCGCATCGCTGATGAGATCGCTGAGGGCGACGCGCTCGCGACGCAGCGCGGTCGTTCCTGCCTCGAGCCGGGCCAGGTCGAAGAGCTGATCGAGCAGGTCGGTGAGGTGGCGCACTTCATGGCGCATCGTGCGTTGATAGCGCGCGATCGTCTCCGGATCTGTCACCACCCCATCATCAACCGCCTCGATCATCGCGCGCAATGAGGCCACCGGCGTGCGCACATCGTGCGAGAGGGCTGCCATGAGCTGACGGCGCTCATCCTCGGCGCGCTGCCGCTCGGCGAATGCCTGCTGCACGCCATCGGCCATCCGGTTGAAGCTCTGCGCCAGGCTGGCCAGCTCAGGCCCGCCGTTCACCTGCTGCGCATCCAGCCGGAAGCTGTAATCGCCGTCGGCAATCTGACGCGCCGCCGCCTCGACAAGGCCGAGGGAAGTCGAGAACTCGCGAGCGACCGAGAGCGAGACGACCAGGGCCAGCGCGACGCCAAAGATCACGAATCCCACCACGAGCTGCGCGTCGGCAGTGTTGAGTCGCATCATCGCCGAGAGCGCCACCACGTTGATGGCGACGACGACCGCCGTGAGCAGCGGTGGCAGGGAGAGGCGCAGGCGCACCCCGCCCACATGGGCCACATCCGAGAGCCAGAGCGCCAGCAGGCCGACCCCCAGCGAGGCCGCGCCGGTGAGCGCCATGAGCCAGGCCAGCGAGGTCAGATGTGAGCTGGGCATGTGCGCCACGAATCTGAGCGATAGCAGCACCGCGACAAAGATCGCGGCACAGACGGCCAGCCAGGCAAGCCCAATTCGCGCGAGGCGAGGCATCTCACTCTGCCGCGGTAGAGGTGGACTGGGCTTGGGCGGTGACGCGCTCACAGTGAGACCGCCCTTCTAGGGCTCGAACTTGTAGCCGACGCCCCACACCGTGTGGAGGTGAACCGGATTCGAGGGGTCCGTCTCCACCTTCTCGCGAAGCCGGCGCATGTGCACGGTGACCGTGCTCGGGTCAACGAACGCGTCGTAGCCCCAGACATTGTCGAGCAGCTGCTGACGCGAGAAGACATGGCGTGGGTGATTGGCAAGGAAGAGCAGCAAGTCGAACTCGCGTGCGGTCAGCTCGAGGGGGGCACCCTCGCGCTCCACCATGCGCAGCGCCGGGCGGATCACCAGCCCGCCCACGTAGAGAGTGTCTTCGAGCAGCATCGCGGGCACGGTCGTGGCGTCGCGACGACGCATGATGGCCTGGACACGCTTGACGACCTCGCGCGGGCTAAAGGGCTTCGTCACATAGTCATCCGCGCCGACTTCAAACCCGATGAGCTTATCACTTTCGGCGTCGCGTGCGGTGAGCAGGATGATGGGGACGGCCGACGTCTCGCGGAGCCGTGCGAGCACCTCGAGGCCATCCATCCCCGGCAGCATGATATCGAGCACGACTAAGTCGGGTGGCTGTCGCTCTGCCAGCCGCAAGGCGGACGGACCATCTGCCGCCAGCGCGATCTGGAAGCCAGCGGCGGCGAGATATTCGCCTAGCACATCCCTGATGCTGGGCTCGTCATCCACGATGAGCACGCGACGCTCGACGGCCTGTGCGCCCTCATGCGTCGCGCCAGTTTGCTGCGTCATTCCTCACACCCTCCTTCATCCTTGGAGTGCAGGATACGCCATGCGTGTTACGTCGCGCTTACGCGCACGGTCGTCGTCGCCCGCAACACCTCATCGCTGCCCGGCACGCGACGGATCGACTGCTGGGCCACGAGGCAGTGCGGACGAGGCCGCCGCAGCGTCGTGTGGATAGTGACGCGCTCGCCGGTGAGCACCGGGCTTAGATAGGTCATCTGGGTCTCGCGCGGGCGCAGGGTCGCGAATCTCAGCCCAGCCGCGCCGGTCGCCAGGCGAAGAGCCTCGTCGAGCCAGTCGGCATAGACGGCATTATTCGTATGCTGCTGCACATCAGCCTCGTAGCCGCGCGGGGTGACCTCGAGCAGCCCTGTGGTGCTCACCAGCTCGCCCAGATCGTCCGGCAGCACCTCCGCCTTTGGCAGGGCGTGCCCAAGGACGGGAAGGCGCTCGGTCAGCTCGGGGCTGATGCGTCGCGGCTGCCCACTCACGCGATCCACATAGGCCCATCGGGCCTGTGCCCGCGCCACCGGTCCACCTGAGCGCTTGTCGCGGATGAGGTACTCGCGGTTCGCTTGCACCAGTCCCGAGGTCGAGATCCAGGTCGACAGCGAGAGCGGGTGGCCAATTCCCGGCATGCGCCCTGGGAGAACCCGCAGGTCACGCACCACCCAGGCGGTGCCTGCCGCTTCATACCACTGCGCACCGAAGCCAAGCTCATCCGATGCCCTGGTGGCGACGTGCTCCAGGTAGCGCAACACCGTGCCCATGGTCACGCGCCCGCTGGCGTCGGTCTCGTAGCTGCGGACCTCCAGGTCGACCGATTGCGCCTCAGTGGGCGCGATGAGCAGCGCTCGTGCGCTGGCCAGCCTCGTCACGCCGGTGACCCTCCCTTTGACGCGCGCGCCGGTCGCGGGGCCAGGGTGCTGCCGCCCTGCTTCGCCTCGAGGTAGCGCGCCAGGATGAAGACGAGATCAGATGATCGGTTGAGGTAGCGCAGCACCTCGGCATTCGTGATGACTCCATCGTGCGCGAGGCGGGCTACCATACGCTCAGCCCGGCGAATGATAGTGCGGGCGAGGTCTAGCGCCGCGCCATCCACCGAGTCACCAGGAATGACGAAGCGATTGGGGATCTCGACCGCTGCTTTCAGCGCCTCCTCGCGCTCTTCGAGCCAGCGGACATGCTCCGCCGTCATCCGCAGGCCCACCGCTGCCTGATGCTGTGCTGGGGTGGCAAGCTCACCCATCATCAGATAGAGGTCGCCTTGGAGGTGGAGGATGGTCTCGCGCGCGGTCTCGTCCGTGGTGGTAGCGCGCGCCAACCCGAGCGCCGAGGTAGCCTCATCTATCGTGCCAAACGTCTCCGGGAGCGGATCATATTTGGCGACGCGCTGATCACCCAGCAAGCTGGTGTAGCCGCTGTCGCCGGTGCCTGTCGTGACCTTTGCCAAGGGGCGGCCTCCTTCTTCTGGGCAGATTGTACACGCCTCACGGCGCGTTGAGTGAGCCATGGGGGCCAGCGAGTACAACGCAGGCCAGCGAGCGTATCGGCGTGCCATAATAGTCAGGAGAGTCACGCATCAGGGATAGAGGTCAGGGATGTTCCATGGATGATGCTACCAATGACCAGCCAGCCGAGCGCACCGAGGTCGTCCCCGTGCTGACGAGCTCAGCCGCGGACGATCCGGCGGCGCGCCCAGGTGGCTGGCGCTATGAGCTGCGTCGCTGGCTCGCGACGCTCAACCCTGGCCGCACCCCGCGCGAGTATGAGAAGGCCGTCGCCTACTTCTTCGAGACACCAGGCGTGCCGGCTGCCGTCGCCGAGGTGTCCCAGGACCTCCTCCTGGCCTACCGTGGCGCGCTGTCACTGCGAGCCACGCCACATACCCACGCGCAGCCTGCCACCCGTCCCCACGTTGCCGCCGCCAAAGCGCCCCAACTTTCCGCGAGCAAGGGCCCAGCGCTGCTCACCGATGGCGAGGAGGCGCGCGCCGAGGGCGCTGGACAGCCGGCAGACACCAGCCCGCTGGCCCCCGCGACTGTGAACCTCCGCCTCACCGCGCTACGCCAGTTCCTTGCTCACTGTGCGGTCTTCGGGGTGATCACCCTCCCGTCCGAGCGCATCCGCGCCGCACTGAAGCGCCTGGCTATCGAGCGGCGACGGCCCTATCAAGTGCTGGCCGAGCCAGAATGGCAATCCTTCCTGCGCGCCGCCCGCGCGCCGGGGGGCCGTGAGCGCCAGCGCCACCTGACACGCGCCGAGCGAATCAGCCTTGAGCGTGGGGAGGGCTCTGGCGAGCTGGCGCAACCGCAGCCGCGAGCCTCGCGGGCCGGGTTGACGGGCGCACGCACTGCCGAGCGCGATCACGCGCTGCTGGCGCTGGCGCTGGCGACGGGACTGCGCGCCATCGAGATCGCCGCGCTGGATGTCGGCGATCTCGTGCGCGAATGGCATGCGGGTCGCGAAGAGTGGTGGCTGGTGCTGCCAGACGCCAAGACGAAGGGTCAGCGTGGCGGTCGCACCTTGCCGCTCTCAGTCACCCTCGTGCAAACGCTCTTCGACTATCTCGCCGTCACCTCGCGCTCATGGGAGGTCCCGGCAGACCGTGCCACCCCCCTCTTCCTCACCGTCGGCAAGCCGCTGCCACGGCGCCGCGGCGCGCGCTCGCGCCCGCGTGATGAAGAGCCCGATCCAGAGGAGCGACCTGGCCCGCACCGGCTGACCCCTGGCGCGATCAGGCGCATCGTTGATCGCGTCGAGACGCAGTGGCTGGCCGAGCGAGGGGGCTCTGGCGGGCGGAGGGGCACAGTCGCCATCTCACCCCACGCCCTGCGTCACAGCACCGCCATCGCGCTGCTCGAGGGAAACATGACCGCCGGACGTCCCCCGGCATCGGTGGAGCATGTGCGCGGCTGGCTGGGACACTTCGATATCCGCACCACCCAGGGCTATCTGGCGCACCTCGAAGCCCGCGAGAAGAAGCGCCCCTTCAAGCTCGATCCGCTGCCTCCCCCGCAGCCACCGGACGAGACGGAGCCAGAGTAGGCGAGGCCCGCAGCGAGAGCGCTGTGGGAATGATGGTCGCCATGAGAATGATCGCGCCACCTGCCAGCGCCCTGAGGCTAGGCGTCTCGCCAAGAAGCACGAGC
>DASWAC010000370.1:0-4426 GCA_036391335.1 Ktedonobacterales bacterium | reverse complement strand
GGCATAGCTAGCCGCTGGCATCGGATGCGACTCGCTCAGTGGGTACGTCGTGCTGGGCACGCGCGCGTCACTCATCAGAGCTCACTCCCTCTCACGCTGCGCCGTCCGTCCGGTGTAACGTTACCCCAGATGGCTCACCACTGGCAAGGCATGCCGCCCGCGCGCTCAGGGACCCTCCTACACGAAGCGCTGCAATTCCTTGAGCTGGCGTAGCCGGAAGGCCGAGACGACGAGCGAGACGCCAGTGAAGATGGCGAAGTAGCCGATGAGATAGACCAGCGCGATCGTCGCGGTGGTGTGATCGGTGATGAAGAGCATCAGGCCAAAGAGCAGCGAGATGGCGCCCCCAATGCCGAGGAGCCACTCGCCCTCGATCTCACGTCGCAGTGCGATGGCCGCGATGATCTGCAGTGCGCCGGTTACGACGGCCCACGAGGCCACCAGATAGAGCACCGTCAGCGCGGTGGCGGCCGGAAAGGTAAACGTCACGATGCCAATGCCAATGCCCAATAGGCCTCCCACGATGCCCAGCCACCACGTGTGCCGGTACTCGCGCAGCATGATCGCGCGGACGATGTTGACGATGCCGTCGGCAATGGCAAACCAGCCGAAGACAATGAGCAGCGCGACGGCGGTCTCGGACGGGGTAAAGATGGCGATCAGCCCAAAGATGATCGCGATGATCCCGCGGACGAGCACCCAGCCCCAATCACGTGCCGCCGCCATGAGTCGAGGATCCATTGAGTGTACCTCCATGTCATCGCTCGCAGAGAAGCGCGCCTGGGTAATGCTTGCCCCCAGGAACTGCGCTTACGTTGACAGGAGTGTACCCCTCTGAGGAGAGCACAGCAAGCGAAAGCACCCTGTGCGCCAGAAACTGACACACAAGGCGCCATCAGCCCTCGTCACCCTCTCGCGCGGCCTCAGCGCTTCGCGGCGGCGGGCGTCTTTCCCTTGCGCTCGGCCTTGCCCACAGCGGCAAGCGCCTGATCGAGATCCGCGATGAGATCGGCGACATCCTCGATGCCCACCGAGAGCCGCAACAGCGTGTCTGCCACTCCACGCGCGTCACGCTCGGCCTTGGGGATGGAGGCGTGGGTCATCGTGACAGGATGGCAGCACAGCGACTCGATGCCACCAAGGCTTTCGGCCAGCGCGAAAACCTTGAGCGAGCGCACGAAGGTATCCACGTCATCACGCGTACCCTTGAAGGCGAATGAAACCATCCCGCCGAAGCCATCCATCTGGCGCTTGGCCAGTTCGTGGTCATGGTGAGAGGCCAGACCGGGATAATACACGCGCTGCACCAGGGAATGCTTTTCCAGGTATTCCGCGACGGCCTGCGCGTTCTCGCAGTGCTGGCGCATCCGCACAGCCAGCGTCTTCACGCCGCGCATGACCAGCCATGAGTCGAATGGTGACGGCACACCGCCCGCCGCGTTCTGATAGAACTTGATCCGCTCGAATGCCTCATCGTCCGAGGTGAGCACCGCTCCCCCGATGACATCGCTGTGCCCATTGATATACTTTGTCGTGCTATGGACGACGATATGTGCGCCGAGATCCAGAGGGCGCTGCAGGTAGGGCGACGCGAAGGTGTTATCCACCACCAGACGCACGCCATGCTCCCGCGCGATGCGAGCGACGGCGGCAATATCCACCAGATTCAGCAGTGGATTCGTCGGAGTCTCGAGCCAGATGAGCTTTGTGGCCGGGCGGATAGCCTTGGCGTAGGCACGCACGTCGCCCGCCGGGACATAGTCGAACGCGATGCCCATCGGCGCGAGCACGCGCTCGAAGAGACGGTAGGTGCCACCGTAGAGGTCGTCGCCCGCGATCACGTGGTCACCGGGGCGCAGCAGGCTCAGCACGGCAGACTCAGCGGCGAGACCGCTGCTAAAAGCCAGGCCGTGGGTCGCGTGCTCCAGCGAGGCCAGGCATTCTTCCAGGGCTGTGCGCGTGGGGTTGTGCGTGCGAGAGTATTCGTAGCCCTTGTTGTCGCCGAGCCCCGCCTGGGTATAGGTGGACGTCTGGAAGATGGGAAAAATCGTCGCGCCAGTCACCGGCTCAGCCTCTTGCCCTGTGTGAATGGCGCGTGTCGCGAACTTCGGATCGGTCATGGTGGCGTTATGCTCCTGTGGATGAGTCGGGACGGCGTCGTCCCGTATTCTGTGCCTGCAAGGCGCGCCTGAGGGCGGCGATGCGGCGGCGCGAGCCATAGATGGTGACGATATAGCGGAAGTCGTCCTCGACAGCATCCACCTGGCAGCCGGCCTCTCGGGCCATGGTGGTGCTGATACGCTGGAGCTCGTTGCGAGCGGCGGCGTCGAGGCTGCCGGTGCTGAGCGTGAGCTTTGCCAGGCGATCGTCAGGCTCCAGCAGGGAATCCACCAGCTGGGCAAACTGTCGCGTGCCAAAGATGACCTGCATCGGTGGCATGTCGGGCTCCAGCCGGGCTAGCTCCTCTCCGGTCGTCATCCGTCGCGCGCGTGGCGCATCAGGAATGGCCGGCGCGTCTGATTGGTCCTCGGCCAGCACACGGGCCGAAGCCTCAGCGGCGCGCTCATAGAGCTGGGTGAGCTGTGAGACCAGCAGGTGGCGCTCCTCGGCAGGGAGCTGATCATTGGGATGAACCCAGGCAAAGAGGCCACGCGCCATATCGTGGTAGAGGAACGGATAGACGTTCTCGGCGCGTGTGCCACAATAGGGACACACCGGCACATTGAGCGTCCCGGCGAGCACTCGATAGATCAGGTGTGGCTCGAGGGTGACATTGACGGTGGAGTAGATGGTGGTGTCGTAGTCTTGCCCACAGTCACAGGTGATGGTAACCACCCGCGAGCGGGGCACTTGCTCCGTTTCCTCATACATATGCGACGCGGCTTTCTGATGCGATGGTTGGGATACCGTAAGTATCCGCTACATCAGTCTATCATACGGCGCGCGGCGGGCTAGTCCCTGCCCTGGGTGGCGCATGAGCCACCCTAGAGTCGGGTGGATTCCTCGATCTGCGGGAAGAGGAACCAAGCGGTGCTCAGACCAAAGACGGCCCCTGTCAGCAGGCGTAACGCCAGATTGCTCTCGTGCCAGCCAACGAGCTGCGTGCCGCCATCTAGCGCCAAGGGAACCATGCCCAGCACCCACCAATACCAGCGGGCCGGCTGAAAGCTGCGCGCGTTGCGCAGGATGGCGAACGCCACGCCCGCGATGAGCATGGAGGAGTAGATGGCCATGCAGCGCGAGCAGAGGCACATCTGATAGCCGCCGAGGAAGAAGGAGTGCGAGGGGGTCTGTCCGCAGATGAAGCGGTAGAGGTGAAACACACTGTCACCCAGCGAGCTGAAGCCAAGCGCGTAGGCCAGCGGCGTTAGCATCGCCACGCCCAGCAGCACCCCGAAGAAGATGTTGATCCCCGCGAGCCAGTGCCGCTGGATTCCAGTCACCAGCCGGTCCATGGCACGCCGGCGCACTGGGGCAGGGGCAACGGATTGGCTCATGCGGAAATCCTCCCGAGATGTGGCAAATGCCTTCCCCAAGAGCATATCACGGGCGGGAGAGGGTGGTGCCCGGCGTCTGGGCGAGACCCACACGACTTCGTGCTTCCGGCGATCGTCACGACGGCAGACCCAGGCTCATCACCTGCTGGGGATTATCCAGCCGCTGGGCTCATTCCTGCTGCTCGTCTTTAGGCTCTTCGCAGGGCCAATCATCTCCGCCCACTCGCTGCCATCACACCGCACCCGCGGGAACGTTCGCCATCCCACGCTCTCTCCTCAGCGGGAAGGAGACGGCCAGCGCCACTTGCGCGAGCCCAGCGCATGTGATAGCATATCGTGTGCATGGGGGCGCTGAGACACGCCCCATCGCGGGCCTCTAGCTCAACGGCAGAGCAGCTGACTCTTAATCAGCGGGTTCCCGGTTCGAATCCGGGGGGGCTCACCACTCATCGCCCCATATGTGAAGCGGCTCCTAGCGGATGGGCTAGAGAGCCGCTTCTGTGCATTATGTGGCCCGTGCAGCAACCCTGACAGCAACCTGCAGGACACGGTCACTCGTTGCCTGACATCAGGTCATCCATCTTTGTGGCAGCCTCTTCCTGCATCTGGGGAATGACGTGACTGTAGGTGTTCATGGTGAGACTAATTTGAATGTGGCCTAATATTTCCATGACGACCCGAGGATGGACACCTTGACACAGCAGCAGCGTCGCACAGGTGTGCCGCAGGTCATATACTCGGGAGTCAGGCAGTCCGGCAAGCTTCAAGACCCCCTTGAAGTAGTGAGCTACGTATCGCGGCTCCAGCGGCGTGCCTCGCCAGGTCGTGAAGAGCAGCCCCATATCTTGCCAGGCAGGACCCGCCTGAAGCCGCTCTTCTGCCTGTCGCGCTCGATGGGCTTTGAGACTGGCAAGGGCAAACTCTGGGAG
>DASWAC010000369.1:0-6055 GCA_036391335.1 Ktedonobacterales bacterium | reverse complement strand
TGCTGGGCCACTCGCGGGCGATGCGGTCGAGGTTAGGCTTGGTCGCCAGGGCGATGGCGTTGGCGTCGCGTCGCGGGTTGATGCCATAGCCATCGAGAATGATGAGCACCAGGGGATGAGGGATCGTCGGCATAAGGCATGACTCCAGATCGGGGCCGCGTGTCGCGGCGATAAGCGTCGCGCCGGGGCAGAGATGGCGTTCACCAGCCCGCGAGCACCCGCGAGTATATCATACAGGCGAGTTGCATGCCGAGATGTGCCCACCTGTGTAAGCATGAGCCGCCCATTCGGCCACAGTGCGGGATATATGCCGCGCGCTATGCTATAATTGCGCCGCGCGAGTCCACAGGATTCGGAAGTATGGGGGAACGCATGTCAACACACTTGGTGCCAACACCACGCGCGCCACGGCAGCGACCACAGGCGGCTGGGGCGCAGAACAGATTCATGCGTGAGTTTGTCGAGACCGTGCTGCTGACCCTGCTGGTCTATCTCGTGGTGCGCGCATCGGTCCAGTTCACGCCGATCGAGGGGCCCAGCATGGAACCCTGGCTGCACGCGCCAGACTCGGCCATCGTGAACCAGCTGGCCTACATCTTTAGCTCACCACAGCGCGGCGATGTGATCGTGCTGCATCCGCCGGATGACCCCAGCACGCAATATATCAAGCGCATCATCGCGATTCCTGGCGACTCGATCGAGCTCTCAGCCAACTCGGTGATCGTGAATGGCGTCACGTTGCATGAAACCTATGTGAATCCCGCTGACAACAGCCCCAATGAGAATGGGCCGATCCTCGGGCCAACTCATTTGGGCCCAGGACAGTATTTCGTGATGGGTGACAATCGCGGTGACAGCAGCGATTCGCGGGTCTTTGGCGCGGTGCCCAGGCAAAATATCGTGGGGAAGGCTGAAGTCATCATCTGGCCGTTCGATCAACTCCACTTCATCCCCACCTATCACGAGGTGTACGCGGGGCTGAAATAGCACTGGCGACACGAGGAGGATACCGTTGCGTTCCCGGAATAGCACCCTGGTCAATCGAGCGCCTCAGAGCCGCACAAATGTCGTGCAGCGCGCGCACCTCATGCGCGAGGTGATCGAGGTCATCATCTTCGTCGTGCTCGTCTTCCTCATCGTGCACTTCGCGCTGGCCGTGCGCACCATCGTGGACCCCAAGATGAGTCCCGCGCTCAAGCAGGGGCAATGGGTGGCGATCAATCAGATAGCCTATATCTTTGGCACGCCGTCGCGGGGCGAGCTGGTGCTGATGGCTGACCCCAGCAATAACAGCAATGTCATGATCCGGCGGGTGATTGGCCTTCCCGGCGACACGATCACCCTGACGGCGACCACCGTCGCCGTCAACGGCGTCACCCTCACGGAGTCGTATGTGCAGGCGAACCCCGGGGTGCCGGCCAACCCGGTGGTGGGCAACTTCACCGTGCCCAAAGACAGCTTCTATGTGCTCGGTGACAATCGCACCGAGGCTGACGACTCCCGCCAGTTTGGCATGGTGCCACGGCAAAACATCAGCGGGAAGGCTCTCGCGGTCTACTGGCCGCTGAGCAGCTTCCACTTCCTCTCAGACTATGCGGCGGTGTTCTCAAACGTGCCTCACCGCTGAGGAGAGGAGACACGCATGGGCAAGCTGCTGATCGGCCTGGGAGCGGCTGCCGGCGTCATCGCGATGGCGTGTCTCGCGCTCATCAGCTTCAGCTATCGGCGGGCGCGCACGCTGGTCACGCCTCAGCGCAAGCCCTTGCAGATAGACCCAGCCTCGCTGCGCGTGCCGCTGGAGCACGTCTGCTTCCCTGGGCCACGGGGCGCTCTCGCCGCCTGGTATCTGCCCGCCAGCAACGGCTGCACCCTCGTCTGCTGCCATGGCATTGACGACAATAGCGGCCAGTGGTTCGCGCAGATGGAGGCGTTGCACCTGCGCAGCGGCTATGGCGCCCTCATGTTCGACTTCGCGGGCCACGGCCAGAGCGAGGGAACGCTCGTCACCTATGGCGCGGCCGAGCAAGAGGATGTGGCCGCCGCCATGAGCTATCTGGGCGCTCGTGGTGACGTGGATATGGAGCGGCTGGGCCTGATGGGGCTCTCACTGGGCGCGATCACCGGCACGCTTTTCGCCGCGCGCAAGCCGGTGTTCCGGGTGGTGGTGATCGAGAGCGGCTTCGCGGACCTGCAGCGGGATATCGCGCACCTCTTCCACCGTTACACCGGATTGCCCGCGTTCCCCTTCGCCAACCTGATCGTCGCCATGTGCCAGCGCATCACTGGCACGAGCCTCTCATCCATCCGCCCGATGCGTGTCATCCATCGCATCAGCCCAGCGGCGGTGCTCATCATCTCTGACCTGGCGGACACCATCGCCGATGAGCCATTCGACGGCGAGCACCTCTTTGCCGCGGCGGACGAGCCCAAGGAGCTCTGGCAGCTCGACGGGGTGGATCATGTCCAGGCGTTCCCCACGTTTCCGCACGAATGGGTCGAGCGTGTTGGCAGCTTCTTGGATCGCTATCTCGGTGCGCTCAGCCACGCCTAGGCGCGCCCCCCCGGCTCTGGGGCGAGCCACTCCGGCGGGACCCAATCAGCCAGCCAGACCTTTTCATTGCCGACATAAAACGGTACGCCCGCCGCATGCGCTTGCCGCGCCCGCACGACCAGGATCACCGGCCCGCTGGCCTTGCGGCTACCCACCATCTGCGCCGTCTCGCGGTCCGCCGAGAGGTGAACGTATTGCCGTCGCATCGGGAGCAGCCCTTTCGCCATGATGTGCGTCACCAGTTGGGGACTCGTCCCATGATAGAGGATGTCCGGCGGCTCGGCAGACGCCTTGCTCAGCTTGCCGGGGAGTGAGTGGCCGTAGAAGGCGCATATCTTTCCATTCTCGATGACGAACCGCTGTTTGGGGGAGCCAGCGATCATCTCGCTCAGCATCGCGGCATCCAGATCTGCCCATCGCTGGCGCTGCCGCAGCGTATCAATCAGCTCATCCACTGGCACCGCACCGCTCTCGTCGAGCTCGAGCTCATAGGCCCACGGCGCATGTCGCAGCGCATGCGAGACTGTCTTGCTCAGCTGTGTGAGCCGCTCGTTCATCTGGTCCACCTTCTCTCCACATGGAGTAGAGCATCATCTCGGCGAGTAATCTCTGGCCCATGAGCAGCGCATCCCACTCCCTTACCCTGCCACGGCGATGCACACGATGCCCGCGAAGACGATCACCGCTCCGGCCACGCGCACCCGCCCAAAGGGCTCACGCAGCACCAGCGCGCCGAGCGCCGCGCCAAAGACGACCGAGCACTCGCGCACCGAGGCCACATAGCTCACCTGCGAGTGTTGCAGGGCGATCAGCACCAGCAAGAAGGGCGCGAAGAGGATCAGCGAGGCCGTGATGATGCTGCCCCAGCTCGTCCGCAGCTCGCGAGCCACGGCGGCGCGACGCGTCAGCAAGACGACCGGCGCCTGCAGGAGCGCCGAGACCACCGTGATCATGTAGATGAAGAGCCACGGCGGGACGAGCCGCACGCCCAGCTTATCCACAGTGGAATAGCTGCCAATGATGAGCCCGATCAGGATGGCCAGCCGCGAGACGCCGGAGCCAATCGCCCGCAGCGGCGCGAGGAGCCCGGCGCGGGTCATGGCGGGCACGTGAAGCACGTAGACGCCCGCCACCACGAGTGAGATGCCCGCGACGCCGACGGGCGCGAGCCGGTCGCCCAGCAGGCTGACCCCCAGCAGCGCCGCGAAGATCGGCGCGGAGCCACGGGCCAGAGGATAGACCAGCGAGAAGTCACCCAGCGAATAAGCCTGGCTGAGCAGCAGGGCATAGGTCGCCTCGAGCGCGCCCGAGAGCAGGATGAATGGCCACGCCTGCGCCGGGAAGGGGTGAAAAACGAGGGCGAAGGGCACGGCGAAGAGGACCGCCATGCTCGCATAGACCAGCCACAGGAAGGCGCGCTTATCGCCACTGCGCTTGGTCAGCAGGTTTCCTGTCGCGTTCAGCAGCCCAGCAAAGATGAGCAGTCCTATGAGAGGTAAGGTCATCGTCGCTCCCGCCTGCTCCCGCAAATGTGGTCCCTGTTTGACATGGTATGCCCCGACGCGTAATACTTCCAGCGCATAGAGCCATGTGAAGAGAGGATACCGCCCCATGCCAGCCGATGCACAACCCGACAGCGATCAAGGCGAGGTCGCGCCGTTGCCCACCGCGCTGGTCTATGACGCCGCGATGCTCGACCACGATGTGCCAGAGGATTTCCCTGAGATTCCAGAGCGCTTGCGCTATGGCATGGCGATGATCGAAGCGCTGATCGAGGAAGGCACGATTCCCGCTGCCAGGGTGTTGCGGCTCGACGCGCGCGAGGCCACCAAGGACGAGCTGGCCACCGTGCATGACCCCGGCTACATCAAGGTGGTTCATGAGTTCAGCGAAGATCTGCCCATGGGTCGCATGCGCAAGTTCGCCACCGACGTCTACCTTTCCCCCAGCAGCTATGGCGCGGCGCTGCTGGCCGCGGGCGCGCCGTTGATCGCGCTGGATGCGCTGGGTGAGGCGAGGGCCCGCAACGGCTATGCGCTGGTGCGTCCGCCGGGACACCACGCGCGCCCGGCTCAGGCGATGGGCTTCTGTGTCTTTAACAATGTCGCGGTAGCGGCGCGCTACGCGCAGCAGCGCTGGGGCTGGCAGCGAGTGATGATCGTAGATTTCGACGTGCATCACGGCAATGGCACGCAAGAAATCTTCTATGAGGATGGCGACGTGCTCTACGTCTCGATGCACCAGTTCCCATGGTATC
Source organism: Ktedonobacterales bacterium (assembly GCA_036391335.1). Taxonomy (GTDB): domain Bacteria; phylum Chloroflexota; class Ktedonobacteria; order Ktedonobacterales; family JADMIN01; genus DASWAC01. The sequence goes on along the minus strand of DASWAC010000369.1, from coordinate 1,247 downwards.
CGGGCACAGGTCATTCCTCAGAGACCGGTGAGGGCGCCGGCGTGGGCACGACGATCAATATACCTCTCCCGGCGGGCTGCGGCTGGAGCGTCTATGATCCGCTCGTGCGACAAGTGGTGTGGCCGCTGGCCGACAAATTCCGGCCCGATCTCATCCTCGTCTCGGCTGGCTTCGATGCGCATTGGAAGGATCCCCTGGGCGAGATGCGGCTCTCGACGGCTGACTTTGCTGACATGATGCTGGAGCTGCGTGAGATGGCCGAGATGTATTGCGGCGGGCGGCTCGTCGCGGTGCAGGAAGGTGGCTATCACCTCGAAGCACTGGCGCAGTGCATGTCAACCGTGCTGGTGGGGCTCACCGGCAGCGATGGCATCGTGGACAACATTGGTGAGCCGCCGCCACTCGATTTCCGCTGGAACGAGGAAGCGATCATCAACGCATTGGTCGAGCTGCACGGCCTCGCGGGGTACCGGCGCAAGGCGAAGCGCCCCCATGTGCGCGCCGGATGGGACCCGACGGTGGGCAACGGGCACGACCACGAGTGAGCCCTCGCGGCCCACGAGCCCATGCCCAGGCGGACACGGGATCGTGAGTGGCGCGGCGCGCTAGCCGTTGCGCTTCAGGCGGCCGGTGCGCTTGGCATAGCGCTCGGCGGTCCCGAAGATCCATTGGCCCGCGGGAATGAGCACCAAGCCTGAGACGAGCAGCGGCCAGACGTTGGGCCAGGATTCAGGGATACCCTTGCCCACCTGGATGCTCTGCCGCAATCCTTCGAGCATGTAGGTCACCGGCGAGACCACTGAGAAGGCGCGCATCCATGCCGGCAGGATGCTGATGGGATAGTAGACGCCCGAGACCAGCAGCAGGACGCCTCGGATGATGTATGCCATCTGCGCGCCGCGCTCCGTGAAGAGGAGCGGGAGCACCGCCGCGATGGTTCCCAGCCCGATCAGCGAGAGGCTGCCGGCGAGCGTGATCAGCAGCACGGCGGGCCAGTTCGCGTGGGTGAAGTCCATATGGAAGAACATGCCCATCACGACGAGCTGCAGCGCCGTCATGATGAAGCCGTGGATCAGGGCAAAGGTGCACGTGCCGAACATGTGGGTGATCCGTGAGATCGGCGCCATGAAGGTGTACTCGATAGTGCCTTCCCATCGCTCCATCGTCACGGTCTCGGTCACGCTGTCGAAGACCACCGAGATGAAGGTCCACACGGCAGTGCCGATGGCCAGGTAGACGACGAATTG